>DASQAE010000703.1:0-2619 GCA_035635915.1 Burkholderiaceae bacterium
GGACGGCGTCGCGAGCTCGGCCACCGCGGTGCTCGTCGGGCATGTCGCCGGAGGCACGAAGACGATGCGCGTCGGCTCAGGCGGCGTCATGCTGCCGAATCACGCACCACTCGTCGTCGCCGAGCAGTTCGGCACGCTGGCCACTTTATATCCGGGTCGCATCGACCTCGGGCTGGGCCGCGCCCCCGGCACGGATGGGCTGACGATGCGCGCGCTGCGCCGGCACCTGGACACTGCCGACGAGGAAGACTTCCTGCACGACGTGCAGGAGCTGCAGGCCTACCTCGACGATCCGCAGCCGGACCAGCGCGTACGCGCAGTGCCGGGCATGGGAACGAAGGTTCCGATCTGGCTGCTCGGCTCCAGCCTCTACAGTGCACAGGCAGCGGCGCTGCTCGGGCTGCCGTTCGCGTTTGCGTCGCACTTCGCGCCCGCAATGCTGTTGCCGGCGCTGCAGGCATATCGCGCGCGCTTTACACCGTCATCGACGCTCGCGCGGCCGCACGCCATGGTCGGCGTGAACGTGATCTGTGCCGATAGCGACGCGCAGGCCGGGTTTCAAGCGACCTCCCTTTATCTGCGCTTCCTCGGCATGCACCGCGGCCGGCGCGGACCTCTGCCGCGGCCGGTGGCAAGCATGGACGGACTGTGGACCGACGCCGAACGCGCCGGGGTCGAACAGATGCTTGCGGTCTCAGCCATCGGTGCGCCGGAAACGGTTCGCGCCCGGTTGCAACACATCATCGCAGCCACTGCGGCCGATGAGCTGATCGTTGCCACCGCGGTGCATGAACACGAAGCGCGGCTGCGCTCCTATGAATTGCTCGCATCGCTGACCCGTGCCTGACTGGTTGCCGGAGGGCGGCATTGCTGATTTGACCTGCCACGCTTAGATTCTCCGCCGCTTCAACGCCCCATCTCTGACAAGAACAGGAGACAAGATGGACGCCATTCGGGCCCGGCTCGGGCAGCTGCTGCATCTGCTCATCGTTGTCGCATTTGGGGCCGGCCTGTGGATGGCACCGGTCGCCGAAGCGCAGGTACCCGCCAACACCGCGCGCATCCACTACAACCGCACCGCTGCCGACTACTCCGGTTGGGTGATCTACACCTGGACCGGCGCCGCCAACCCAAGTCCGTCATTCCCCGGTAACCAAAGCCCCTCCGGCAGCGACAGCTTCGGCGTCTACTACGACGTCCCGCTCGCTTCGGGCGCCACGCTGCTGAATTTCATCCTCACCAACGGCGCGAGCAAGAACTGCCCGAATGACATGGCGCTTGCTCTCACCGGCGGGCGCGAGATCTGGCAACGCCAGGACGACTGCACGATCTACTTTGCACCGCCGCAGGCCAGCAGTGCGCGCATTCACTACAACCGCATCGCCGGCGACTACGCCGGGTGGGTCATCTACACCTGGAATGGGGCGCTCAATCCGAGTCCGTCGTATCCCGGAAACCAAGGACCGTCAGGGACCGACACCTTCGGCGTGTTCTACGACGTAACCCTCGTACCAGGCGCGCCGCTGCTGAACTTCATCCTGACCAATGGCGCTTCGAAAAATTGTCCAAACGACATGACACTGAACCTCGCCTCGGGAAACGAGATCTGGCAGTTGCAGGACGACTGCACCGTCTATTTTTCGCCGCCGGCCCTGAAGGTCGGCGATGTCACAAAGGCGCGCGCGCACTGGCTGCTGGCGGAAACGATCGCGTGGCCGGGCGCGGATCCAGCCGACAGCTATCGTCTTTTCTTCGCCGCCGACGGTGGCATCACGACCAACCAGACCGACGTCGTCGGTGGCGCGTTTGTTCCGCTCACGGTTGATGCGGGCGGTCTGAGCACCGAACTGCGAGCGCGTTATCCGCATCTGGCTTCGTCCACGGCAGTTTCGTTGCACCCCTCCGATCTCGCTTCGGTGCCCGCGTGGCTGCGCGGACAGGTCGTGGTCGCGCGCTACCGCGACGGCAAGCTGGCCGATGCAACCTCCCTGCAGATCCCGGGTGTGCTTGACCAACTTTTCACGTTCAACGGCCGGCTCGGCACGGTCACCGGATTCGGCGCCGGCGGCTTTGCCGCCGATGACGCCAAGGTTGGCCGCCCAAGCGGATTGCAGTTCCGGCTGTGGGCACCGACCGCGCGTTATGTGAATCTGATCGTCTACGACTCGCCTTCCACGCCTGCCAGCAAGGTGCTGCCGATGCAATGGAGCCCGGCCACCGGTGTGTGGTCGGTCAACGGCGACCGTTCCTGGATCAACCGCAAGTACTACAAGTACGAACTCGCAGTTTATGTGCGCTCGACGGGCAAGGTGGAGGTCAACAGCGCGACCGACCCGTATTCGCTCGGCCTGAGCGTCGACAGTCAGCGCAGCCTCGTGGTCGATCTCGAGAGCGACGAAACCAAGCCGTCCGGATGGCGCGACGAGCGTGGGCCGAGTTTTCACGGCAACAGCGGTCCGATGTCTGTCTATGAGCTGCATGTGCGTGACTTCAGTGCCAGCGATGCAACTGTTCCGGCGGCGTGGCGCGGCAAGTTCCTCGCCTTCACGGAGCGGCATTCGCGTGGCATGTCGCACCTGCGCTCGCTTGCGGATGCAGGACTGACGCACGTGCATCTGC
>DASQAE010000704.1:0-3806 GCA_035635915.1 Burkholderiaceae bacterium
CGACACCAAGCCCTGGAACGATGCGATCACGTTTTACGTCGACCTGCTCAAGAACTATGGACCACCCGGATCGGCAGGCAACAGCTTCAACGAGATCCTGTCGCTCTTTAACGCGGGCAAATGCGGCATGTGGATCGACGCGACGATCGCAGCATCGTTCATCAGCGATCCGAAACAGAGCAAGGTCGCCGACAGGGTCGCCTTCGCACAGGCACCGACCAAGGTGACGCCGAAGGGAGCCAACTGGCTGTGGGCATGGGCCCTCGCGGTACCCACGAGCACGAAGAAGAACGACGACGCTCAGAAGTTCATCCGCTGGGCGACCAGCAAGGAATACATCCAGCTCGTTGCGAAAACCAACGGTTGGAGTGCGGTGCCGACGGGAACGCGCAAGAGCACCTACGCGAGCCCTGAATTCCAGAAGGCAGCGAAGTTCGCCGCCGCGGAAAAAGCGGCGATCGATTCCGCGAATCCGAACGACAGCACGTTGCCGAAGAGTCCGTATGTCGGCGTGCAGTTCGCCGCGATTCCCGAGTTCCAGGCGATTGGCGTCGCAGTCGGCCAGCAGATGACCGCAGCGCTCGCGGGCAAGAGCTCGGTGGAGGCCGCGCTCAAAGCGGGCCAGGTGGCGGCCGATCGCGAGATGCGCAAGGCTGGCTACTACAAGTAGCACGCGGCCCCTCTCCCACGAGAGGGTCGGGGCTGCGCGCGGCGTCTACGCTGCGCGCGCCCTCTTCAGCCTCTGCTTGTTGCGCACAGGGGCACGCCTGGACGTTCGCCATGCAACAAACTGCTGCTCCGTTAGCCGTACCACCCGCTGCCGCTGCGCGCGGCATGCAGCGTTCCGCTCCTCGTTTGCTGCCGCGCCTGTTGATGGCGCCCGCGGTCACGACGCTCTTCCTCTGGATGATCGTGCCGCTGGTGATGACGATCTACTTTTCGCTCATCCGCTACAACCTGATGCAACCGGGGCCGGACGAGTTCACCGGGCTCGCGAATTTCGAGTTCTTTGTCACCGATCCGTCGTTCCTGACGTCGGTCGGCAACACGCTGCTTCTCATCGGCAGCGTGATCGTGATCACGGTCGTGGGCGGAATCGCGCTGGCGTTGCTGGTCAACGACCCGTTCCCTGGCCGTGGCGTCGTGCGCATGCTGCTGATCTCGCCATTTTTCATCATGCCGACCGTGAACGCCCTCATGTGGAAGCACATGATGATGAATCCGATCTACGGCGTGTTCGCGCAGATCGCGGAGTTCTTCGGCGCGACGCCTGTCGACTTCATGGCTGACTGGCCGCTGCTGTCGATCATCATCATGGTTGCCTGGCAGTGGTTGCCCTTCGCGTGCCTGATCTTCATCACCGCGCTGGCGTCGATGAACCGCGAGCAGCTCGAAGCGGCGCGCATGGACGGCGCCGGTTATTTCCAGCAGCTGCGCTTCATGTACCTGCCGCACATGGCACGCTCGATCGCGGTGGTGATCATGATCGAGATGATTTTCCTGCTGTCGGTGTTCGCGGAGATCTACACCACCACCGGCGGCGGACCGGGTGATGCGAGCACCAATGTCGCATTCCTGATCTTCAAGCAGGCGCTGCTCAATTTCGATGCCGGCGTGGCGAGCGCGGGTGCGTTGTTCGCGGTCGTGCTCGCGAACATCGTCGCGGTGTTCCTGATCCGCATGATCGGCAAGAACCTGGACTAGGAAGGAGAAGCCGTGGCGCAACGCAAGAAGTCATTCGACTGGCTGGAGGCCGGACGCGCCGTCGCGGCCTGGGCGGTGACCCTGCTCATCATCTTCCCGATCCTGTTCCTCGCCATGACGGCTTTCAAGACCGAACTGCAGGCGATCGAGGTGCCCACACAGTGGCTCTTCAAACCGACGCTGGAGAACTTCCTTGAGGTGCAGGAGCGCAGCGACTATCTGCTGTATGCGAAGAATTCGCTCATCACCAGCGTCGGCTCGACGCTGCTCGGACTCTTGATCGCTGCACCGGCCGCCTATTCGATGGCGTTCTTCCGGACCAAACGCACGCGCGACATCCTGATGTGGATGCTTTCGACCAAGTTCATGCCGGCCGTGGGCGCGCTGGTACCGATCTACGCGCTCGCGCAGCGCAGCGGGCTGCTCGATACGACGCTCGGCCTGATCATCGTCTTCACGTTGTCGAACCTTCCGATCATGGTCTGGATGCTGTATTCGTACTTCAGGGACATCCCGCATGAGATCCTCGAAGCTGCGCGCATGGACGGCGCCGGCGTCTGGGGCGAGTTCCGCTACGTGCTGGTGCCGCTCGGCATGGGTGGCCTGGCGTCCACGGGCCTCCTGTGCCTGGTGCTCGCGTGGAACGAAGCGTTCTGGGCGCTCAATCTCACGGCTGCCAACGCCGGCACGCTCGCGGCGTTGATCGCCTCGTACTCGAGTCCCGAGGGGCTGTTCTGGGCCAAACTTTCCGCCGCGTCGCTGCTTGCGATTGCACCGATCGTCGTGTTCGGTTGGTTCAGCCAGAAGCAGCTCGTGCAGGGCCTTACTTTCGGTGCAGTGAAGTAGTCACGGAGATCAAGATGGCGTTCCTCCAGCTCCGCAACGTAGAGAAGTTTTTCGGCGCCAACCGCGCCATCAAGGGCGTCGACCTGACCGTCGAAAAGGGCGAGTTCATCGTGTTCGTCGGTCCATCGGGCTGCGGCAAGTCGACCCTGCTGCGCCTGATCGCCGGCCTGGAACCGATCGACGGCGGGTCGCTGCATCTCGACGGACGCGAGATAACCGACCTGCCTTCTTCGAAACGCGATCTGGCAATGGTGTTCCAGAGTTACGCGCTGTACCCGCACATGAGCGTCGCCGACAACATGAGCTTCGCATTGCGCCTGGCCAAGGCCGATCCCAAGGTGATCGTGGAGAAGGTGCAGCGCGCTGCGCAGATCCTCAACCTGGTGCCGTACCTGAAGCGCACGCCGCGGGAACTCTCAGGCGGTCAGCGCCAGCGCGTGGCGATCGGGCGTGCGATCGTGCGCTCACCGAAAGTGTTCCTGTTCGACGAACCGTTGTCGAACCTCGACGCGGCGCTGCGCGGCCAGACCCGGGTCGAGATCGCCAAGCTGCATCGTGACCTCGGTGCCACCACGATCTACGTCACGCACGACCAGGTCGAAGCGATGACGTTGGCCGATCGTGTGGTCGTGCTGCGCGACGGCGCGATCGAGCAGGTCGGTTCACCGCTCACCTTGTACGACAAACCCGCGAATCAATTCGTGGCCCAGTTCATCGGCACGCCGCAGATGAACGTGGTGTCCGTCGCCGAGATGCCGCAGCTGCAAGCGGCAGTAAAAAATGTGCCGTCGGACGGTTTTGTCGGCCTGCGGCCGGAGAATCTGGCGGTCAGGCCGGCCGGGGCCGGGCAGGTGCAAGGCAAGGTCGAGTTGGTCGAAGCGCTCGGTGCCGAGACGCTCATCTACGTCAGTACCGGCAGCAAAACGCCGCTGGTCGCGCGCCAGAGCATGCGCCCGTCGGTGAAGGTGGGCGATGCGGTCGGCGTGGAGATCGATGCCGCCACAGTGCATCTGTTCGATGCGCAAGGACGGCTAGCGCAATCGTCGGCGCGTCCGCACTGAAACCTGCTTGACGGAAGGCAGTTCGATGTCCGCTAGCAGCACAGGTCCGCTGGTCATGCTGCATTTGGGCCTCGGATCGTTCCATCGTGCGCACCAGGCGGTTTATCTGCAGGATCTGATCGATTCGGGCGATACGTCGTGGGTGCTCGCGGGAGGCAATACCCGCCCCGACATGGCCGACGTGATCGCGGCGCT
>DASQAE010000705.1:0-1781 GCA_035635915.1 Burkholderiaceae bacterium
GCTTGGCCTGACGCAGACCGACGCGTATTCGTCGAAGCAAAGCGGCTGGTACCTGCAAGGCATATGGCAATTCATGCCGTTGTGGCGCGTCGGGTTGCGCTACGACCGCCTCAATCCAGGCAGTCCCGACTACGGTGCGAACGCTGCATACCTCACCACCGATCCATTCCATCCACAACGAACGACGGTGATGGTCGACTACACGCCGTCCGAGTTCAGCCGCTTCCGCATCCAGTACGCGCAAAGCAAGACGCGGCCGGAGCTCACCGACAACCAGCTGTTCCTGCAGTACATCCTCACGCTCGGCGCGCACCCCGCGCACAAATTCTGACGGAGAGCCGACATGCACGCATATTGGAAATGGTGGTTCGCCGCGGCGCTTGCCTTGGCGGTGTCGCCTGCGCACGCGGCGCTCAACGTCTTTGCGACGGTGCCCGAATGGGCCGCGCTCACGGAAGAGCTGGGCGGCGACAAGGTCAAAGTCTATATGGCAACGAGCGCACTGCAGGATCCGCACCACATCGAGGCCAAGCCGAGCCTGATCGCGCGGGCGCGCAATGCCGATTTGGTCGTGGCGACGGGCGCGGAGCTCGAGATCGGCTGGTTGCCGCTGGTGCTGCAGCAAGCGGGCAACCCGAAGCTGCGCCCGGGACAACCCGGCTATTTCGAAGCGGCGAATTTCGTCACGCTCCAGGACAAGCCCGCGCGCCTCGACCGTTCGGAGGGCGACGTGCATCCAATGGGCGACCCGCACATCCAGGGTGATCCGCGCAACATCGCGCTCGTCGCGACAGCGCTGGCCGTGCGACTCGCAGAGCTCGATCCGCAAAATGGCGAGACATATCGCGCGCGCTACAAGGCCTTCGACGACAAGTGGCGCGCGTCGATCGCGCGGTGGGAACGCGAAGCCGCGCCACTCAAGGGCGCGCCGGTGCTGGTCCAGCACAAGGGGTTCACGTACCTGATCGCATGGCTCGGAATGAAGGAGATCGCGGCACTCGAACCGAAGCCGGGGGTCGAACCCACCATAGCCTATTTGTCGGAAGTGCTGGCGACGGTGCAAAGGCAGCCGGTGAAGATGGTGCTGCGCGCCGCGTACCAGAGCGATCGGCCTTCGCAGTGGATCGCCGAGCGCGCGAAGGTCAATGCGGTCGTGCTTCCCTTCACCGTGGGGGGCGATGCGGAAGCGAAGGACTTGACGGCGCTGTTCGACGACTCGATCGCTCGTCTGCTGAAAGGCGCGTAATGCACATTCCATCGATCGACGTGTCGATCCTGTGGCCGGCGCTGCTCGCGGGGCTGCTCGTTACGGCTACCCACGTGCCGCTTGGCACGCAAGTGCTCGCGCGGGGCATCGTGTTCATCGATCTCGCGATTGCCCAGATCGCCGGATGCGGCGTCTTGCTGGCAAACCAGTTGGGTCTGGAGGCCGAAGGCCTCGCCGTGCAGATCGCCGCGCTCACGGCGGCGCTTCTCGGCGCATTGCTCCTGACCTGGACCGAGCGTCGTTGGCCCGACGTGCAGGAAGCCATCATCGGTGTCGTGTTCGTGCTCGCGGCCACCGGCGGGATTCTCCTGCTCGCAAGCAACGTGCACGGCAGCGAGCATTTGCGCGATCTGCTCGTCGGCCAGATCCTCTGGGTGCAGCCGCACCAGCTCCTGTGGACGGCGGTCGCTTACGCCGCGATCCTGGCCCTATGGTTCGGCGCCTCGGGGCGCCTCGGTCGTACCGGGTTTTACCTGCTGTTCGCGTGCGCGGTCACCGTCTCGGTGCAGCTGGT
>DASQAE010000706.1:0-4441 GCA_035635915.1 Burkholderiaceae bacterium
TGGCTATGATCGGCGGCTGAGGAACGATCTTGTCCGACTTGCCTACGATCCTGCTCGTTGTAATGGCGGCGCTTTCGGTTGCCGTGCTGCTGCTCGCGGTCGTAACCTGGCGCGCGCGCAGCGGCGCGACACCGACGCGCCTCGACGATCTTCAGCGAAGTAGCGAGCAGTCTGCGGAACGGCTCGAGCGCGAGTTGCGTACGGCGGTCGAAAATTCGGCCAGCGGCCTGCGCATGGAAACCAGCCAACGAGTAAATGAGTTGCAAACCGGCCTGGTAAGCCAGGTTGCGAGCCTGGCGAATCTGCAGACCACCCAGCTGTCGGCGTTCGGGCAGCAGACGCAGCAGCAGGCCGCGGATTTGGGCACCGCCGTGCGCACGAGTCTGGCGGATGTACGCCAGACACTGGAGGCGCGCCTGCTCACCCTGCAGCAGGGCAACGAAGCGCGGCTCGAACAAATGCGGGCGACGGTTGAGGAAAAATTGCAGTCGGCCCTGGAAGCGCGCCTGGGTGAAAGCTTCCGCCTGGTTTCGGAGCGCCTCGAGCAGGTGCACCGCGGCCTGGGCGAGATGCAGGCGCTGGCGCAGGGGGTGGGCGATCTCAAGCGCGTGCTGTCGAACGTGAAGACGCGCGGCATCTTCGGCGAGGTCCAACTCGCCGCACTGCTGGAACAGGTGCTCGCGCCGGACCAGTACGAAAAGAACGTGCGCACGCGGCCCGGTTCGAAGGAGTCGGTCGAGTTCGCCGTCAAGCTGCCCGGCAAGATCGACGGCAGGCCGGTGTGGTTGCCGATCGATGCCAAGTTTCCGACCCATGACTACGAGCGCCTGCTGCTTGCGCACGACAGCGCCGACAAGGAAGCCGTGGAGGCGACCGCGCGTGCGCTCGAGCAGCGTATCCGGCTGGAAGCAAGAACGATCCGGGAGAAGTATGTCGAGGCACCGCACACCACCGATTTTGCGATCCTGTTCCTGCCAACCGAAGGGTTGTTTGCAGAGGTTTTGCGCCGGCCAGGTCTGAGCGAAGCGCTTAATCGTGATCTGCGCATCGTGATCGCCGGTCCCACCACGCTGTTTGCGATGCTCAACTCCCTGCAGATGGGATTTCGCACGCTTGCGCTCGAACGCCGTTCATCCGAGGTGTGGCAGGTCCTGGGCAGCGTGAAGTCGGAATTTGCAAAGTTCGGCGACGTGCTCGCGCGCTTGAAGGGCCAGCTTGCCACGGCGTCGAGGACGATCGAAGACGCCCAGACCCGCACGCGCCAGATGCAGCGCAAGTTGCAGGAGGTGGAGGCGCTCCCGTCCGGCGCCCAGGCGCCGCTGTTCGAGGGCGGCGAACCTGATGCGCGGGCGCTGCAACCATCGCCTGCGCGCACTGTAGAGCCTGAGCGTTAGTTACCTGTAGTTTTGCAACAGGATGGCAGGCCCGCGGCGGCTCAGGATCAATTCTGCCCCGGGGGAGGATGCCGAATTCTGGTGAATATTCGCCTACCGCGTTGCCAACCAAACGCAGTGCGTTTCTAATCGCGCCACGAAGAAACGGGGCGCCCATGCCAGAAAAAGAAGCCGTCGGCAACGATGACCGGGAAGAGCTGGCGCGTTATCGCGACGCCATCATCCAGGTCGGCGACGGGTTCTTCGTCCTGAGCGCCGAGCAGCGCCTGACCGAGGTAAACGCGGCGTTGTGCAAGATGTTCGGGTGCAGCGAGGCCGATTTCATCGGTCACAGTCCACTGGAATTCATCACCGAGGCGGGCCGCCCGCTGATGCGCGAGACGATGGCGAGCATCCCGACCACGCAGCAACGACGCACAAGCTACGAAGGCATTCGCGCCGACGGCAGCACGTTCCCGATCCTGGTGCGTGCCGCTACGCATCGCGACCGTCATGGAGCCGTCGAGAGTTCGGTCGGGTTCGTGACCGACCTGTCGGAAATCGTGCACGCGGAGCAGGCGACCGCGAATTCGCAAAGGGAGCTCGCTGCAATCCTCGACAATATGCAGGACACCTACTACCGGACCGACGCCAACGGTCTGGTGTTGCGTGCATCGAAATCGCTGACGCGCCTGCTCGGGTATGTCGAGAGCGAGGTGCTTGGTCGCAGCCTGGCCGGCTTCTACTTCGAACCCGAGGAGCGCGCGCAGTTTCTGGCTGCCTTGCAGGCCGGTGGCGGATCAATATCGCATTTCGAGGGCCGCCTGCGCCATCGCGATGGACACGAAGTACGCGTTTCGACCAACGCGCATTTTGTATTCGACGCCGCGGGCAAGGTCATCGGTGTGGAAGGTACCGCGCGCGATATCACGGATCTGCACCGCGCGCGCGAAGAATTGCGCCTGGCGGCGCAGGTGTTCAGCGCCGCGACCGAGGCCATCCTGATCACCGATCCGGCACTGAGCATCATCTCGGTCAATCCTGCGTTCGCCGATCTGCTTGGCGTGGCGCCGCGGGAAGCGATCGGCCGCCCGCTGTTGGCCTTTGCGTTGATCGAGGGCGGCAATGCGGGCGAACGTGAGGTGCGCAACACCATGCAGGTGCGTGGCCAGTGGAGTGGCGAGGTCTGGAGTCGGCGCCGCAACGGCATCGGTTTCCCGTGCTGGCTCAGCCTTTCGAGCGTACGCGACGACGGTGGCGCTGCCTCGCACTGTGTCGCGATCCTGTCCGACATCACCGAGCGCAAGGCGACGCAGGCGCGGTTCGAATTCCTGGCACACCACGATCCGCTGACCTTGTTGCCGAACCGCCTGCTGCTGCGCGACCGGGTGGAGCAATCGATCTCGCGTGCGGCGCGCAGCCAGACCACGCTCGCGCTGCTGTTCCTGGATCTCGATGACTTCAAGCGCGTCAACGACGACTTCGGGCATCAGACGGGCGATGCAGTGCTGCGCGAAGTAGGACGCAGGCTGCTCAATTGCGTGCGCAACACCGATACCGTGTGCCGCCACGGCGGTGATGAATTCGTGATTGCGCTCACCGACCTGAACGATCTTTCCTACTTGCCGGAGATCGCGCACAAGCTCAAGCACGAGCTGCAGCTGCCGATGCGGCTGCAGGGCGGCGAAGTGCGGGTCAGCTGCTCGATCGGGGTGGCGATATACCCACGCGACGGGCGCGACCACGATGCGCTGCTGGCGCGTGCCGACACATCGATGTACACGGCCAAACGCGGCTCGGAGCCGCTGCTGGCGCAGGATGAGGACTGAAATTTTCCGACCCGGTCTTACACCAGCGTCAGGCGCTGCAGAGCCGCCTGCAGCGTCGCGTCTTTTTTTGCGAAACAGAAGCGCACCACCTGCGCCTCGAACGGCTGCAGGTAAAACCCGGCGATCGGAATCGCCGCGACACCGTGGCGCGTGACGAGCGCGCGCACGAACTCGGCCTCGGTCTCGTTGCTGATTGCCCCATAGCGCGCAAGTACGAAGTAGGTGCCTTCGCAGGGCAGCAGTTCGAACCGTGAAGCGCGCAGCCCGGCACAAAAAAGATCGCGCTTCGCTTGATAGAACGCAGGCAGCCCGAGATAGGGCGCCGGATCCTGCAGGTAGGCAGCGAGCGCGTGCTGCGCCGGCGTGTTGACGGCAAACACCATGAACTGGTGCACCTTGCGGATCTCGGCGGTCAGATGCGCGGGTGCACACGCGTAACCGATCTTCCAGCCCGTCGCATGAAACGTCTTGCCGAAGCTCGAAATCACCACTGCATCGGCCGCCAATGAGGGCGAAGCGGCGACCGAACGATGGGGCGCGCCGTCGAACACGATGTGCTCGTAGACCTCATCCGAAAGCAGCAGGATTCCAGTCGCTGCGACCAGCTCTTCAAGCGCCCGGATGTCTTCGGCGCGCAGCGTGCGTCCGGTCGGGTTGTGGGGGAAGTTGAGCAGCAGCAAACGCGTGCGCGACGTGACGGCCTCGCGGATCCGCTCCCAGTCGGGCGCGTAACCGCGCGTGTGGTCGAGCGGAATCGGCACGGGCGTGCCACCCGCAAGGAGGATCGACGGGACGTAACTGTCGTAGACCGGCTCGAGCACGATCACTTCGTCGCCCGGCGACACCAGTGCCAGGATCGTGGCCATGATCGCCTGCGTCGCGCCGGCGGTTACCGTGAGTTCAGTATCGGCGTCGTAGTGATGGCCGTACGACGCAGCGATCTTGGCCGCGATCGCATTTCGCAGCGCCGCAACGCCTGCCATCGGGGCGTACTGGTTGTGGCCCGCTGCCAACGCCTCTGCGTAGCGCTGTTGCAGCCGCGGATCGCAATCGAAGTCAGGAAATCCCTGCCCCAGGTTCACTGCGCCGTGCTCCTGCGCCAGCGCCGAAATCACGGTAAAGATAGTCGTGCCGACGCTGGGCAGTTTCGAAGCGCCCAAGCGGGCGGCGGTGCCGGTCACGCGGTTTCTCGATCCATGTTCGTGCGCTGGTTGGCGGCGGCGCTGGTCGGCGCGGAAT
>DASQAE010000707.1:0-7852 GCA_035635915.1 Burkholderiaceae bacterium
CCAGACCGCCCGCGACCCCGCGAACATCGAACGCGTCACAACGGGACGGTGCGCGCATGTCCAGGCGAGCAGAGCGAGCCGCGAGTAGAGCCGTCAGGCGAGACTCGCCCTCTCTCGCCGGGCGCGAGGGGGTAGGGGGAAAGTGCCGTGGGATAACGCGGCGAGCGGGCGCCTTCGGCGCCCAGCGAGGAACGAGCGTGCCGGCCGCACGCGGCCTGCGCGCTCGGGAGGGGCCTTGCGACCCCTCCCGTTTCTTCGCAACGCCTGCGCGCGGAGGCAGACCCTTGAGTTCGATGCACCACGCAAAGTCAGCGGCGCAGGGCGATTTATAGAGTTGGCGCACCGCTCGATTGCTGCGAGTAGATCCCCGCGTCGTCTGCTTTGCGCTCGATGGCGCGACTCAAGTTTTCGCCCTGCGTGCCGATGCGTTGGCGCGCGTTTGACGCGCGTCGGCGCACTTCCTACACTGGTCGCAGTCAACCCCCCATTGCAGGCGGCCAGCCATGGATGCTAAGGAATTCATTCACAAGACCGTGACCGAGAACCCGATCGTGCTGTTCATGAAGGGCTCGGCGCAGTTTCCCCAGTGCGGCTTTTCCGGCCGGGCAGTGCAGATCCTTCAGTCCTGCGGCGTGAAGAGTCTGATCACCGTCAACGTGCTTGAAGACGACGAAGTGCGCCAGGGCGTCAAGGACTACTCCAACTGGCCCACGGTCCCGCAGCTCTACGTCAAGGGCCAGCTCGTCGGCGGCGCCGACATCCTGACCGAGATGTTTGAAAACGGCGAACTGCAGGACCTGCTCAAACAGGCCCAGGTCGCTTGAGCGATTCGCCGCGCCGGCTCATCGTCGCCATCACCGGCGCCTCCGGCGCGGTCTACGGCGTCCGCCTGCTCGAACATCTGCGCGCGCTGCGCGCGGTGGAAACGCACTTGCTGTTGTCGCCGGCCGGTGTGCTGAACGTGTTCCAGGAGCTCGGCCACAAACGTGCCGATGTTGAACGGCTGGCCGATGTCGTGCACAACGTTGCGGACGTCGGGGCGTCGATCGCATCCGGCTCGTTCCGCACCGAAGGCATGGTCGTTGCGCCATGCTCGATGAAGACGCTGGCGGCGATTGCGCTCGGTCTTGCGGACAACCTGATCGCGCGCGCGGCGGACGTATGCCTGAAGGAGCGGCGCCGCCTGCTCCTGCTCGTGCGCGAAACGCCGCTCAACCTGGCGCACATCCGCAACATGGAAGCGGTGACCCTGATGGGCGGCGTGATCTTTCCGCCGGTGCCGGCGTTCTACCAGCGCCCGCGCAACATCGACGAGATGGTCGATCAGACTTTGGCGCGCGTGCTCGATCAGTTCGATATCGCGCACGACCTCGCGGCGCGCTGGCAGGGCATGGGTTCGGCGCCCGCTGCCTGACGTGTTCTATGCGCTTGCTGCCGGAGCCAGTTCGGCGTCGCCGAGCGTGAAATAGAACGCGGCACCCTGGCCGGGTGCCGACTCGGCCCAGATGCGCCCGCCGTGACGGTGCACGACGCGTTCAACGATCGAAAGTCCCACGCCACTGCCTTCGAACTCGTCGGCGCGATGTAGACGTTGAAAGGCGCCGAACAGCCGGTCAGCGTTTGCCGTATCGAAGCCGATGCCGTTGTCGCGCACGAAGAATGCGCCGCCATCGGGGCCCTGCTGGAAGCCGATGCTGACCACGGCTTGTTCCGTGTTGCGGGTGAACTTGAACGCGTTCGACAGCAGGTTGACGAACACCTGCCTTAGCAGCGACGCATCGGCCACGACCTCCGGCAGCGCGCCGACATCCAGCGCCAACTGGCGCTCGGGCTGCTGTTGAAGCAGGTCCGCAACGACACCTTGCACCAGGGCTGCCAGGTCCACGGGCTCCAGATTCAGCGCCTGGCGGCCGGCGTACGAGAGCCGCATCAAGTCGTCGATCAGTTGCAGCATGCGGTCGCCCGAGCGCTGCACCTGAGCCAGCCAGTCCTGTTGCTGGTCCGTCATCTGCGGCCCGCGGTTGCTCATCAACAGGGACGTGAAGCCCAGCACTGCATTCAACGGCGATCGCAGATCGTGCGATGCCGAGCGCGTGAACGCATCGAGCTCGCGGTTGGCGGCCTCCAGTTCCGCGGCGTGCTCGCGCACCTGCCGCTCGAGAGCAGCGTTCTCCATCCGCAGCCGGCGCATCTCCAGGCCGCGTGCCAGCACGGGCAGGACGACACTCAGCTTGAAGGGCTTGAGGATGTAGTCCATCGCGCCGGACTTCATGGCTTCCACCGCGGTGCCGATCGTCCCTTCGCCGGTCATGATGATTCCCACCAGCATCGGATCGATCTGCAGGCCTGCGCGCAGCAGGGCAATGCCGTTCATCCCCGGCATCATCAGATCGGCCAGCAGCAGATCGAAGCGCGCCTGCTGCAACGCCGCCACGCCGGACTCGCCGTTCGTGCATCCGAGCGTGTCGTAACCGCGATCCTTCAGCGTGTCGCACAAGGCTCGCATATGCGCCACCTCATCGTCCACGATAAGAATGCGTGCCTTGTTTGTTTCGGTCATGCTGGATCTCGCGGCGGACTTGAACGGACAAAACGTGCGGCGCGAACTTCGAGCTGCGCCAGCGCGGCGCGGACTTCTTTCATCTTGGGCGGCTTGCTCAATACCAGATCCACATTTGCCGGTACCTCACCGTCGAACATCAACCGCTGCCCCCACCCGGTGAGCAGGATGACCGGAACATGGCCTGCGATGTTCTTGACCGCGCTGGCGACGCTGCGGCCGTCCACATACGGCATGCCGAGATCGGTGATAACGGCATCGAAGGCATCTTGCCCGTCGGCCGCGGCAAAGGTGTCGATGCCGGCTTGCCCTCCATTGGCGGCGACGACGAGGTGCCCGTCAAGCTCGAGTGCCTCGCGCAGCGACTTCAGCATCAGCGGGTCGTCATCAACCAGGAGGATGCGCAGCCGCGAAGCCGGCACCTCCGGCGGCGCCGGCGCGACTTCAACCGTGGCTGTCACGGGAACCAGGAAGCGCAACCGCACGGTCGTGCCGTCTCCGGCCGCGCTGTCGATCTCGATGTCGGCGCCGTGTCGCTGCGTCATGCCGTACACCATGGCCAGACCCAGGCCGGTGCCGCGTTCTCCCTTGGTGGTGAAAAACGGCTCGAGACACCGGCGCCGCGTCTCCTCGTCCATGCCGATGCCGCTGTCGGCCACTTCCACCAATGCGTAACGCCGGCCGAGATCGTTCGGAGGCGTAACGCGTGTACGCAGCACAAGGACACCACCATCGGGCATGGCGTCCACCGCGTTGAAGATCAGGTTGGTGAGCGCCTCGCGGACCTCGCTTTCAATGCCCATGATGCCGGGCAGGTCCGGCGCCAGTTGAGTCTGCAGCGTGATCACGACGCCACGCTGCTGCGGCATGTCGCTCCAGCGCGCACGCGTGAGTTCGGTCACCTGCTGCACGAGCGAGTTCAACTGCACGGGCAGCAACGTCAGCTGAGGCTCGCGCTGACGGTAGAACTCGCGCATGCGCGCAACCGTGGCTGCCACGTCGTCGATGGCGCGCGCGATCGTAGACAACTGCTCGCGCCCGCGCTCGGACAGGTTGCGCTCGTGTTCCAGCAGGTTCTCGGTGTACAGCGCGACCGGAGAAATCGCATTGTTGATGTCGTGCGCAATGCCGCTTGCCATCTGGCCAAGCGCTCGCAGCCGTTCCTGCTGCATCACCGTCTGCTGGCTCTGGCGCAGATCGTCATACGCCTGCAGCAGGGCGTGGTGCAACTGCGCCTGCCGCGCTGCCAGCGCAACGTGGCCGCTCAACTGGTGGATGAACTCGCAGTCCAGGCTGCTGAACGAGTGCGGCGCACGGCGGGCCGTCACCAGAACCCCAAAAACGCGGCTCTCCGATTGCAGCGGGGCGACGACCAATGAGCGCAAACCCCCGCGCGCGAGCCGCTGCGAGAACGGGAACGGGACCGCCTGAACGTCGGGCTCGTGCACAAGTTCGCCGCGCACACAGCGCGACAAACCGTTTTGATCGATTTCGATGCGGGCCTGCGCGTCCATGGCGAGTTCGGCCGCCAGCTGCTCACTATGGGCCCCGACACGTATCACCTGCAGCGACTCGCCCTCCGCCGGGTCGTACTGGCAGACACAACTGAAGTCGACCGGCAGGTTGTCCTCCAGGCTGCGCACCGCCACCTGGTAGATGCTCTGCAGATCCTGGCGCTCCCCGATCGCGCGCGTGATCTGATCCAGTAGCTGCAGCCGCTCCAGCTGCACGCGCAGCTTGGACTCGGCCAGTTTGCGCTCGGTGATGTCGCGCACGAAGGCGCTGAATGTCACGGTGTCGCCGGTGCGGATTGGGGTGATGGCGAGATCCACGGGGAATTCGTGGCCGTCGCGATGCAGGGCGGCGAGCTCGATGCGTTTGTTCAACACGACGCCGACACCCGTCGCGAGATACCGCTCGATGCCGCGCCGGTGCGCATCGCGTTGATGCGCCGGCACGATCGTCTCCGCGAGCACACGTCCGATCGCCTCGGCGCGGGTCCAGCCGAAGGTCGCCTCCGCTTGTGGATTCCATCCGCTGATAACGCCCGCGCTGTCGATCGAGATCACTGCATCCAGCGCCGATTCGACCACAAGGCGCGTGTGTTCTTCGCTTGCGCGCAATTCAACCGCTGCCCGTTTCTCCTCGGTGATGTCCTGCAGTGTGCTGAACCAACGAGTCGGGCGGCCGGCGGCCGTGTCTCCCGGGATCGGTTCGATCACCTGGCGTAAGTGAATCAGTACGCCGTCGGCGCGCCGCAGCCGGTACTCCACGTCGCTGCGCAGACTCGTGCGGCCCGCCGAGATGCTGGCGCCGCGAAAAAGCTGGCGGTCGTCCGGATGCAGAAGAGCCATCCATTCCCGCGTGGTGCGCGGCATCTGGGCGTTGGCCACGCCGATCAGCGGTGGAAGGGTTTCCGACCAGCTGATGAAGGTCCCGTCCTGGCCGGTGATCACGTGTGCAAGCTTTGCCATCTCGTGTGCGCGGCGCAGTGCCGCATCGCGCTCGCGCAGCTCGCCTTCAATCCGGCGGCGCTCGACGATCTCTTCCTCGAGTTTCGCGGTTCGTTCGCGCACACGATCATCGAGTTGGTCGCGCGAGCGCTCAAGGCTCGCCGACTGGGCTTGAATGCGCTCGGCCATCGTGTTGAAGCCACCAGCGAGGCGTCCCAGCTCGTCCCCGCGCTGCGCAGGGACGCGCGCCGAAAGGTCACCGGCTGCGATCGCCGCCGCCGCGTTATCGAGCGCGCGAACCGGCCGCAGGATGTTGGTCGCGAACATGAGCCCAACGATTGCGGCCACGGTGATGATCGCGATGGCGAACAGCAGCCGTGCGCGCGTGGCTTGCGCGATCTCGGACGCGAACGTGGCTTCAGGCACCATGTAGAACACGGTCCACGGCACCGTCTGAAAGCGGCGCGCAACACCATAGTTCCAACCCTGATTGGCCGACGCAAAACCACGGAATACGCCGGCATCCGGCGACGCTGCACGCGCGCGCTCGAACTGCTCGGGAAAGTCGCGCACGTCTTCGAGCAGCGCGCGCGTGCGGTCGCCGAACCGCCGTTCGGCGACCAATCTCTCGACGAGCGCCGGATCGAGCCGGCCGCCCGGATGGAACACCATCTCGTCGCTGTAGGTGTGTGCGATGCGAATCCCTTCGCGGTCGAACAGCACGGCGAAGCTGCCTGGTCCTGCCAGCGCGTTGGAGGTCTTCACCTTGTCCCACAGCGCGGCCGCGCGCAGCCACAGCGCAGCGACACACACCACATGTTTGTCGGCGTCGAACACCGGGGTCAGATATGCAATCGTCGGCACGGCACCAGTTGCGCCAGGCGATACGTAAGGATCGGAGATGACCGCGCGACCCTGCAAGGCATTGCGCACCGCAGGGCGGTCGCCGAGTTTCAGGCCCATCACCTCCGGCTGGGTCGCGATCGCGACGCGCCCGGACGCGTCGAGTAGCGCCGCGCCGCGAATACCCGGATCACTGACTGGGTAGGCGGCGAGCGTGCCGAAAACGTCCGGCTGCGCGGCGGCGCGCGCCTGTTCAGTGGTGGCCGCGCAAAAGGCCGCGGTGGCTGGAAAACGCGCAAGCCGATCGAGCGAGCGCTGATAACCCTGGTGAAAAGCGTCGAGTTCGCGCACGACCTGGTCGCCACGCGCCTCGAGCAGGTTCTTCATACCCGCCAGCAGACGCGCCTGCGTCTGGCGTAGATCGAGATAAGTCTGGAAGGCGAGCGGGAGCAACGATGCAGCCACCAGCAACGCGGCCATCTTCGCGCGCAGCGGCCAGTCCCTGAAGCGCAGCGACATCCTTGACGAGTCCTCCCGCTTAGACGGGCGAATGTACCTGCATATAGCGAGTGAGATTCGTTGGAGAAAAGGCGCTGGCGGCATCCGCGACACAGCCGCGCTCAGCTGCGAGGGCAACAAGAAGGGGAAGCCCCAGCCCTCATCCTGGTGGAGCGCGAACACCGGTACGACGTTGGATCAGCGAGCCAGGCGCAAGAGCACGCGCCCGGTGGCGATTGCCGGAAAACCTTACAGCCTTTTGCTTAGACGAGAGATACGGTGTGCACAGATGACTGCGCAACGGACGGAAGCGACGGAACCTGGTGCCGGCTACCTGACTCGAACAGGTGACCTACCGCTTACAAGGCGGTTGCTCTACCAACTGAGCTAAGCCGGCAGGGCATCGAGTCTAACGGAGCGTCATCCGAGGCCCGATATCATCCGACGTTCTCAAATCCAGGTATCAAAAATCATGAGTACGCTGCTCGTCACCGGCGGCGCTGGATACATCGGCTCGCACACGATCCTCGAACTGCTCGCCGCGGGCCATCAGGTCGTTTGCGTCGACAACTACGTCAACAGCTCGCCGGTCGCTCTGCAGCGGGTGCAACAGATCGCAGGGCGCGCCCTGATTGCGATCGAAGGCGATGTACGCGACGCAGCCTTGCTCGAACGAACGTTTGGCGAGCACCGCATCGACGCCGTAATCCACTTCGCGGCGCTGAAGGCAGTGGGGGAATCGGTCGCGCTGCCGCTTGCGTACTACGACGCCAACATCGGCGGCACGATTGCGCTGCTGAACGCCATGCAACGCGCTAACGTCACCCGGTTCGTATTCAGCTCGTCAGCAACCGTCTATGGGCCGCCGGACGCCTTGCCCATCGGTGAGGAGGCGCCGATTCGCACCACGAACCCGTACGGCGTGACGAAAGCGATGGCCGAGCAGATCCTGCGCGACGTAGTCGCTGCTCGATCGGACTGGTCGGTGGTGTGCCTGCGCTACTTCAACCCGATTGGAGCGCATGAGAGTGGGAACATCGGGGAAGACCCGCACGACATGCCGAACAACCTGTTTCCGTTCGTGTGCCAGGTGGCAATCGGCAAGCGCCCGCACTTGAACGTTTTTGGACAGGACTGGCCAACTGTCGACGGAACCGGCGTGCGCGACTATCTGCACGTCATGGATCTCGCCGCAGGTCACGTGCGCGCGTTTGAATACACCCTCGCACACCCGGGATGGATTGCGATCAACCTCGGCACCGGGCGCGGCGTCAGCGTGCTTGAGCTGCTGCATGCGTTCGAGCGAGCGACCGGCAAATCGGTACCGCGTGTTTTCGCTCCGCGCCGGCCGGGGGATATCGCCGCCTGCTGGGCCGACCCAACCCGTGCGGATCAACTACTCTCTTGGCGCACACGCCGCACGCTCGAGCAATCCTGCGCCGATGGTTGGCGCTGGCAGCAGAACAATCCGAACGGATATCGGCCCGCCTAGCGCGGA
>DASQAE010000708.1:0-8864 GCA_035635915.1 Burkholderiaceae bacterium
TGGTGGGGCCACCGCATCCCGGCGTGGTACGACAGCGAGGGCAAGGTCTACGTCGCACGCAACGAAACCGAGGCGAAAGCCATGGCCGGCGGCAAGGCACTCAGGCGTGATCCCGATGTGCTCGACACCTGGTACTCGTCGGCGCTGGTGCCTTTTTCGACGCTGGGATGGCCGCACCCGGAGGGCGACGAAAAAAAGGCGTTCGACCTGTATCTGCCGTCCTCGGTGCTCGTCACGGGCTACGAAATCATTTTCTTCTGGGTCGCCCGCATGATCGTGATGACGACCCACTTCACCGGCCGCGTCCCGTTCCGCGATGTTTACATCCACGGCATGGTGCGCGACGCCGAAGGCCGGAAGATGAGCAAGAGCGAAGGCAACACGATCGATCCGGTCGATCTGATCCAGGGCATCGGCCTCGACGATCTGGTGGCGAAATCCACTTCCGGACTGCGCCGGCCACAGGATGCGCCGAAGGTCGAAGCGCGCGTGCGCGCCCAGTTTCCCGACGGCATGCCCGCATACGGCGCCGATGCGCTGCGCTTCACCATGGCCTCCTACGCATCGCTCGGCCGCAACATCAACTTCGACACCAAACGCTGCGAGGGCTACCGCAACTTCTGCAACAAACTCTGGAATGCCAGCCGATTTGTCCTGATGAACACTTCTCTCCCTTCCCCCGTCCCAACGGGGGAAGGGTCGGGGATGGGGGCACAAGACGTGGGGAATCAGGTCCAGTCCCTCGACTACCCCGACTCCGAAGTCCAACTCTCCTTCGTCGACCGCTGGATCATCGGCGAACTGCAACGTACCGAAGCCGAAGTGGTGCAAGGATTCGCCGACTACCGGCTCGACAACGTCGCCAACGCGATCTATCGCTTCGTGTGGGACGAGTATTGCGACTGGTACGTCGAGCTCGCCAAGGTACAGCTTGCACAGGGCAACGAAGCACAGCAGCGCGGCACGCGGCGCACGCTCGTCCGCGTGCTCGAGGCGTCGCTGCGCCTGGCACATCCGGTGATCCCGTTCATCACCGAAGAACTGTGGCAAAACGTGTCGGTGCCGGCGGGCAAGCGCAGCGCCGAACAGGAAACGTCGGTGATGATCCAGCCTTATCCGAAAAGCGAACCGGCGAAGATCGATGCCACCGCCGATGCCGACATGGCGCAGCTCAAACGCCTGGTCGACGCGGTGCGTAACTTGCGCGGCGAGATGCAGCTCTCACCGGGGAAAAAGGTGCCACTGGTAACAAGCGGACCGGCGGATCGCATCAGCGCATTTGCGCCTTATCTGGCGTGGCTCGGGCGGCTGGAAAAGGTCGAGCACGTCGCAGACCTTGCCGCTGCACGACCTGGTGCCGCAGCGCCGGTGGCCGTGGTCGATGAGTTCAAGCTGATGCTCGAGATTCAGGTCGACGTGACCGCAGAGCGGGCACGCCTCAAGAAAGAAATCGACCTGCTGGAAACCGAGATCAAGAAGGCCGACGCGAAGCTGGGCAACAAGAGTTTCGTCGAGCGCGCGCCAGCGACGGTGGTCGAGCAGGAGCGGGAACGGCTCGCGGGTTTTCGCGACAAGCTTGAGAAGCTGCGCGAGCAGCTGGCGCGATTGCCTGGGGGGTAAGGCGAGTCTCGACCTCTTGCGCCGCGGCACATCGCGTCGGGTATCGGATTGGACGCCATGCAGTAGCAGCGCACGCTGCTGCGAAGCGCAGGCCGCAGTGCGACTTGTCTCGGCCTCGGACCGACTGGCAAGCTGGCGTCGGATGATCGAAGCGAGAGGACCCACGTGATCGACCCCGATGCCGGCAGGCAACCGCGCACATCAGCCGCGCCGATCTGGATCGCGCTTGTGCTCGGAATTCTCGTGGCCTTGCCCTGGTGGCCTTACGGCCTGCTCGCCACACTGCCGCTGGCGCTGCTGGTTGGAATCGTCATCCTGGTCACGAATCGATCGAACGCGACCTGGCATGCGCTGCGCGCGCGCAACGAAGGGCTGGCAGCGCGCATCGGTGAACTGGAACGCGATCTCGCGGCGCTGAAGCTTGAAGTTCGCGTGGCAGCGCAGTCCGGCGACCAATCGCCGCCCGCACCCGCCGCGGCTGGTGCGCCGCCAGCGTCGAGCGTGATGGTTGAACCTGCGCAACCGGTGCAACGCCCGACGCCGGTGGAGCCCGTTGTGGCGCAACCTGAGCCCGCGGCCGCGGTGCCACTGACCGCAGCGCAGTTGAAGTCAGCGCCACAGCAAGCGAAAGTCGAACAACCTGCCGCGCCATCCGCGTTGCAACTGGGCTTGATCGCGGCACGCAACTGGCTGCTCGGCGGCAACACGGTCGCGCGCGTCGGCGTACTTGTGCTCTTCGTTGGCATCGCGTTCCTGCTGCGTTATGTCGCGGAACACACGCGCGTGCCGATCGAAGTGCGCCTGCTTGGCGTTGCGCTGGGTGCGCTCGTTTTCCTCGCGTTGGGCTGGCGCCTGCGTGTGCGGCGACCGGGCTTCGCGATCACGCTGCAGGGCGCCGCGATCGGCATCCTCTACCTGACCACTTTCGCAGCGCTGCGGCTTTATGCGGTGCTGCCGCCGCTGGTCGCGTTCGCGTTCATGGCGTTGCTTGCAGTGCTGGCGGGACTGCTCGCGATCTTGCAGGATGCGCGTGCTCTCGCGGCGCTCGGCGCTGCCGGCGGATTCCTGGCGCCGATCCTGATTTCGACCGGCGAGGGTCGCGTCGCACTGCTGTTCAGCTATTACCTGCTGCTCAACTGCGGTGTCCTTGGCATCGCCTGGTTCCGCGCCTGGCGCGAGCTCAACTGGATCGGTTTCGTTGCGACGTTCGGCGTAAGTGCCCTGTGGGCTGTGCACCGCTACACGCCGGCTGACTTTTTGGTCGGCCAGACTTTTCTGATCGTGTTCTGGCTGTTGTTCCTCGCCGTGTCGCTGCTCTACGCACTGCGCCAGACCGATCGCAAGCGCGGCATGTTCGACACCACGCTGGTGTTCACGCTTCCGCTGGCGGCTTTCGGTATCCAGACCCGCTTTACGCACGGGCTCGAGCTGGCGCTGGCATCGGCGGTGGCGGCTGCGACGTACCTCGTCGTCTCCATGTGGCTGTTGCGCCGGCGCGAGGCTGCTTTTCAGTTGCTGACGGAAGCGTGCTTCGCGCTCGGTGTCGGTTTCCTCACGCTCGCAATTCCTCTTGCCGCGAGCGCGCAATGGACGGCCGCGGCCTGGGCCGTCGAAGGTCTGGCGCTGTTGTGGGTCGGCCTGCGCCAGAATCGCGTGTTACCTCTGGCGGCGGGCGGGCTGTTGCACGTGCTCGGTGCCGTGGCGCTGGTGCGTGCGCTCGGACGTGGTGATGTCAGCATCGCCGCCGAGTGGTCGGGACTCACCGTCAACCTCGGCGTTTTCGCGCTCACTGCGTTCGTTTCGTCGCACCTGCTTGCCCGCGGGCAGGCGCCGACGGCCGCGCTGCAAGAGGCGTTCGTAAAGTGCCTCTGGCTTGCGCGCGCGGTGGGCTGGGCCTGGGTCGCGTTGCTGGTGTGGCAACCACTCGCCTTCCCCTGGTATGTCTTCGCGTGGTGCGCGCTTGCCGTCGCTCTGATCGCCTTCGAGCGGCGCGAGATGGTTGCACCGGTGCTGACGCCGGAGTGGGTCGCCGGCGTCGTATTGATCGCTCTGGCGGCATTCGCCGCCGAGGAGCGGTTCCCTCACGATGGTGCACAGACACTGCGGCTGGTGCTTCGACTCGCGGTCTCGGCAGCGGCGGTGAGCGCCGCGCTGCTCTCGCTGCGGGCCGGAGACAGGGCGCGTCGGACGGCGGCAGCGGTGCTGCTGACACTCGGTGTTTTGGCGTGGCTGGTTGCCGTACTCGCTGAGGCGGTCGCACGTGTCGACGCGCAGCTTGCAGTAGCGCAACTCGCGCTCGCTTTGATTGGCGTCACCTCGGTCGCGCTCGCGGGCCTTGGCGCACGCCTGCGTTGGGAGTGGCCGCAGCGCCTTGCATGGGTCTTCTTCGCCGCCCATGTCGTGTTCGCAGGTTATGTCGTGGTGCAGGCAGTCTTCGCCGCCACACTGCCGAGCCGGCACTACGGTTGGGTCGTGTGGCCGCTCGCGTGGGCGCTGTTTTACTTTCGCCTCGGAGCCGACGAGCGCGCGACGGTACGTCTTCCTGTTCCCATCGCATGGCATGTTGCTGGGCTGTGGCTACTGACCGTGATGGTCGCGGCTGAGCTCGCGCTACGCGTGGATCATGTCGCAGGCGACGGCTGGTTCCACGCCGCCTGGGGCGCAACGCTCGCGCTCGCGTTATGGCTGACGGCGGTCAGATCCACGCGCTGGCCGATTCGACTCGCGCCGGATGCATACGCCCGCATCGGCGCGCCCGGGCTCGCAGTCTTTGCAGCGCTTTGGCTGCTGGTTGCGAACGTTCGATCTGGAGGCGACCCCGCGCCGCTGCCCGCGCTGCCGGTTGTCAACCCAATGGACCTCGTTTCGCTTGCCGTTTTGTGCGCTCTGTTCCTCTGGCACATGAACGAGCTCGATCCCGGCCGCAAGCGCGTTGTCCGCCCGGCAATCGCCGTGATGGCTTTCCTGGTGCTCAACGTCGTCGCCCTGCGCGCGGTTCATTTCACGGCCGGTGTCGGCTGGAGCGCGGTGGAGCTCGGCCGCTCGCTCATCGTGCAAGCGGTTCTATCGCTGCTCTGGACCGCCGCCGCCATGACGTTGATGCTGCTGGCACACCGGCGTCGGTTGCGCCCCGTCTGGATCGTCGGCGCGATGCTGCTTGCGGCGGTGGTCGCCAAGTTGTTCGTGGTCGATCTTTCGGGCCAGGGCACGATCGAGCGGATCGTTTCGTTCGTCGGCGTTGGGCTGCTGATTCTGTTGATCGGGTACCTTGCGCCGGTTCCGCCCACGGTGGCGAACGAGCGTGCCACGGAGGCGTCGTGAGAAGCACGGTTTGCGCCGTAATACTGATGTCGCTGATGTCGATTGCCGGCACCGCGCGCGCCGAAGCGCCGCAGGACTTTGCGTATCGCGTCGAGGTTGGCGCAACACCGGGCCTGAACGTGATCACGTTGAGCGAGGCCGTGTATCGCGCCGCGCAGACCGCGGACCTGCGCGACCTGCGCATCTTCAACGGCAAAGGAGAAGCGCTTCCGCTCACACCGTTGCCGGCTCCCAAGGCCGCCCCCGGTCCAACGCACGAACTGCGCATGGTGCCGCTCCCGGGGCAGGTACAGGCGCGCGACAAGGTACTTGCTGACTTTGCGCTGCGGATCGAACGAGAGGGCACGCGTTCCGTGATCGAACTCGCACCAATCGCCCCGCAAGCCGCGGCGGCTGAAGAAACCGGAGGTTATCTGCTCGACTTGCGGCCGCACCGCGATGTGGACGGCGAACTCGTGCTGCGCTTTGCCACCGATGCGCCCGATTTCACGGGGCGGATCGAGTTCTTCGGTAGCGACGATCTTTACGTGTGGCGGCCGATCACGAGCGGAGCGCTGGTGCGCAATCGCCAACTCGGCGACACGATCGAGCGCACGGTGTTCCCGGTTGGGCGTGTGGCGCCATTCATGCGCTTGGGATGGACGAACACGCGGGCGCCGCGGCTGGAAGGCGCGCAACTCGTCGAACGTGGCACTGCGCCAGCACTGCCGCGTACCACCCTCGCGGTCGCGCGCGCGGAAGGCGCCGCTTCCTGGTTCGTCGACGTGCCGCAGGCGTTGCCGGTTGTCCTGCTGCGAGTGCGCGCGCCGCAGGACAACGTCGTCGTACGCGTGCGCGTGTTCCGCTACGACGACCGCGATCCACGGCCGCGTGCTCGACTCAGCCTGCATGCGCGCCGCGCACCGGAACACTGGATCGCCGAAGGCGGACCGCGTGACGTATTCCGCCTGAATCGCGATGGTCAGTGGATCGAAAGTCCGCCGTTCGCGCTCTCAGCGCGGACGACCCAACTGCGGATCGACGCAATCGACAGCGCCGGGTTCACCGAGGCGCCGCCGATCGTTGAAGCCGAATGGCTGCCGCAGCGTTACATGTTCGCAGCAAGCGAACCCGGCCCGTATCTGCTCGCGATCGGCAACGACTCCGGCGATTTGAAGCCGGGTCCGACGCTCGATGCACGCAACGTGCTGCCGCAAGACGATGCAGCAGGCACGCGTCTGCCGGTCGCACAATGGGTCACGGCGACGACCTCCGGGACAACCGACCCGCAGCGCGCACAACGGATTGCGCGCGAAGCCTCCTGGTCACGTTATGTGCTGTGGGGCGTGCTGCTCGCGGCGGTTCTTGCGTTGGCGCTGATGGCGTGGGCCATCGCGGGGCAGATCAAACGCGGGCGGCCGGCGCCGGCCAACCCGGATACGGGCACAAGCGCGAACTCAAGCGGCTGACGCCGGCTCGACCGGCTACTTGCCCTGCGCGGGCGGTGCGGGCGGTGCGGGCTGTGCAGGCGGTGCGGGCGGTGCAGGCGTGGCCGGCTGGGTCGGTACGACCACGCCGGGCGCGAGCGGGATCTCGGGCACGATGGTGACGTTGGTCACCCAATACCGTGTTTCGCCGAAACACGAACCAGGCAGCCCGACCTTCTCGTCGTAGTGCAGTGAGACACGCTGGCCCATTGCCTTGTTGATACGCCCCGCGACTTCCTCGTCCCACACCGTGAAGTAGAACTTCTCCTGCGCTGTGCCGGGCATCGACACCATCGCGAGTTCCCCTTCCCAGGTCTTGCAGATCCAGCCTTTTTTGCTGAACTTCTGCACCCAGCCGGCACGCTCGCCGGTCGAGTAATTCCAGTTGAGAACGAGGTAGAAATACAAAGCGGCTAGCACGCCCACCACCGGCACGATGACGAAAAAGAAGCGCTTCACCCGGGAGTCTCCTCAGCGTCGCTTCAGGTAGTGAACGAACTCACGCTCGACGGTGTGTTGCGCGACGAGCTGGTTTCCGGTTTGTTTGGCAAACGCCTGGAAGTCGCGCACCGAACCGGGATCGGTAGCAACAATCTTCAGCACCTGGCCGCTCGCCATGTCAGCCAGCGCTTTTTTCGCGCGCAGGATCGGCAGCGGACAGTTCAGCCCGCGCGTGTCGATTTCCTTGTCGAAAAGCATGGCCTCCATTGCCGCGTCCCTGCCGGTGATTCAATCGGCGGCAAGTGTAACGGCGGCGATGGCTTATCGCGGGAGTTCGAGGAATTCGACTGCAAGGCCACGCCCGCGCATCCAGTCCGCCAATGCGAGCCCGGTTGCGGCTGGCCACGGCCGCAGTTTGGCGGGTTCGATCAGGCGGTATTCGGCGAGTTCCTCGGACAACCGCACTTCGCCGACAGCCTCGACATGGAACGCGATGATCAGTTCGTTCTTGCGCGCGAAGTCGTACACGCCGATCAGGTTGATGGCGCGTGCGTCGAGGTTGGTCTCTTCCTTCACCTCACGCGCCACGGCTGCTTGTGGTGTTTCGTCGCGCTCGAGGAAACCCGTGACGAGCGCGAACATCTTCGCCGGCCAGGCGGCGTTGCGTGCGAGCAGCACGTGGTCCTGATACTCGATCACCGCCGCGACGACAGGCGCCGGGTTATCCCAATGCACCCAGTCGCAAGCGGGACAGGCATTGCGCTCGCGCTCGCCCGCGACGCGCCGTTCGAGCGGCGTGGCGCACAGCGGGCAGAAACGAAATCCGGCTGTCGACACGCCAAATGCCGCTTGATGTTTTTACGCGGACGACGCCGGCAGCCGCGGCGGCCGCGGATGCAGGCGCGCCATCGCGAGCGAGTCGACGAACTGTCCTTCGCGCAGCGCGAACGCCCGATGCGTACCTTCGACCTCGAAGCCGAACTTCCGGTACATGGCGATCGCCGCGGCATTGTCGGTATAGACGGTAAGTTCCAGCCGCAACGCACCGAGCCAGTTGTCGGCCAGATCGATCAGCGTCGACATCAGGCGCGTACCGACACCCCGGCCCTGCCAGTCATCGCGCACGCTGATGCCCAGTCCCCAGACGTGCTGGCGGCGCGGGTTCTTGTTTCCATGCAAACCGCAGTTGCCGACTACGTCGCCATCGGCCACCGCGACGAAGATGTAGTTCGATGCGGCATCGGTGGTGAGGCGTTCGCGCCAGTACGCGATCGACGGGTACGGGTTCTGCAAGGTGCCCGCCGCGGCGCTGCGTCCACGGAATGTGAGCGCGATGCCCTCCGCATCGGTCGGCTCTGCACGGCGGACGATGATCGCAGTCACAGACGCTCTTCGACCCAGCCTTTTACGCCGGCAAGCGCACCCGGAAGCGCAGCAGCGTCGGTGCCGCCGGCCATTGCCATGTCGGCACGACCGCCGCCTTTGCCGCCGATCTGCTGCGCGACAAAGTTCACCAGGTCGCCCGCTTTGACTCTCGCTGTTGCATCGGCGGTGACGCCCGCCGCGAGTTGCACCTTGCCGCCGTCGACCGTCGCCAGCACGATGGCCGCACTCTTGAGCTTGTTCTTGAGTTGATCAAGCGTTTCACGCAGCACCTTGGCATCGGCACCGTCGAGCGTGGCGGCAAGTACTTTCAGGCCACCCTTGAGCGGCTGCGCCTGCGCCAGCAATTCGTCGCCCTGGCTCGAGGCGAACTTGCCCTTGACGCGCGCCAGCTCGCGCTCGAGCGCCTTCACATTGTCGAGAATCTGAGCGATCTTGGTCCCGACCTCCGGCACGGGCGCCTTGAGCGCCGTTGCAACTTCGCCCAGCTTCATGTCGAGCGACTGCACGTAGGCGAGCGCGTTTTCCCCGGTCACTGCCTCGACGCGCCGGATGCCAGCCGCGACCCCGCCCTCGGCGACGATCTTGAACAGCCCGATGTCGCCGGTGCGCGCCACGTGCGTCCCGCCGCAC
>DASQAE010000709.1:0-1528 GCA_035635915.1 Burkholderiaceae bacterium
GTTGTTTGCCCCACGTACGGTGCCCTCACCCCCGGCCCCTCTCCCGCTGCAGCAGGAGAGGGGGGATTTGTGGCGCCGCTGGCGCGCAGCGAGGTAGTGCCTTGAAAACGCTGCGGCGCTATCTGCGGATCGAAATCATCCAGGCGACGGGGTTCGTGCTGTTCGCGCTGCTCGCGCTGTTTTCATTCTTCGAGCTCATCAACCAACTCGACGACGTAGGACGTGCCGGGTACCAGCTGCGCGAGGTCTTTATCTACGTGCTGCTGAGCCTGCCCACACGCACCTACGAGTTGATGCCGCTTGCGGCGCTGATCGGCACCATTTATGCGCTGTCCAAGTTAGCCTCGAATTCCGAGTTCACGATCATGCGGGTCTCCGGCATGAGCACGCGCCGGCTCGCGTACGCGGTGCTGAGCGTCGGCGTCGTGATCATGCTCATCACCTACGCGCTCGGCGAGTTGGTCGCGCCGCCGGCCGAACGTCTCGCGCGCCAGAGCAAGCTCGTGGCAACCGGCTCCACGGTCGCACAACAGTTCCGTTCCGGCGTCTGGGTCCGCGACGCACTCAAGAGCCCGGATGGGCAGATCCAGCGTTTGCGTTTCATCAACGTCGCGCGCGTAAATCCCGACATTTCGATCGAAGGCTGGCGCGTGTTCGAGTTCGACCGCGAGTTTCGCCTGCGTTCGATCAGTCGGGCCGCCGAAGGTCGTTTCGTGGACGATCCGGCCAATCGCGGCTGGCGCCTGACGAACGTCGTCGAAACGCGTCTTCCCGTGATCGATCCTGCCGACATGGCGCCCTCGCCGTTGCGGACCGAGATCGTGCGCGAGCCCGAGCGATTGTGGGTTTCGGAGTTGCGTCCCGAGATCTTCGGTGTGCTGCTGGTGCAGCCGGAGCGCATGGCGGCACTGGACCTGGCGCAGTACATCGATCACCTGGTGGAAAACCACCAGCAAACCGATCGCTACGAGATCGCACTCTGGAACAAGGTCTTTTACCCGATCGCGGTGCTGGTGATGATGGTGCTGGCGTTGCCTTTCGCGTACCTGCACGTGCGCGCCGGCAGCGTGAGCTTCAAGATCTTCACCGGCGTGATGATCGGCGTGTTGTTCTACATGCTGAACAAACTTTTTGCCCACCTTGGCCTGCTCAACACCTGGCCTCCCGTCGTGATCGCTGCCTTGCCCAGTCTCGTCGTCTTGAGCGTCGCGCTGTCGGCGTTGTATTGGATCGAGCGCCGGTAAGGCGCATCTTCGCTGCGTTGCTCCGTTTACAAAAGGGGGAACGCTAGGCAAGATCGCGCGCGGTGACTTGGCAGCGCGGAACACAACGATCGAAAACGTGATCGCCGGCACCGAGGGGGAAAGGGGGCAGCCATGCTGCCATTCGGGGCGCTTGAAGCGCCCCGGTTTTTTTGCAAGCGTCCGAAGCGCTTACAGTAGGCGCAGGTTCGGTCCCACGTTGACCGGGTTGTCGGTAGCAATCGCCGCGCAGAACGACCACCACTTGCGCTCCTTCAGCACGTGCG
>DASQAE010000710.1:0-1707 GCA_035635915.1 Burkholderiaceae bacterium
CAAAATCCCTTGGGCGTCGAGGTGAACCCCGCATCCTAGGCAGCGCTGCGCACGCGCGAAACGAAGCGAATCGCCGTTGCTTATGCGCGCAGCGACTAACGGCTGCGCAGCCCTGCTCTCTAAGGGGACCTACTCTGCCGACGCGGGCGTCGATACGCGGCCGAAGAAGCGGCCCTGCACGTAGGCGCCGACGGCAATCCCAACCAGGGCGATCAAGAGCGGCCAGTTGCCGGCACCGAGACCTGCGATCGCGGGACCAGGACATACGCCGCACAGTCCCCAACCCGCACCGAAGATCGCCGCGCCGAGGATGGTTTCGCGATTCAGCTCCGACGGATGTTTACCGAATTGCGCCTCGAACAGGGGCTTGCTCAGCACGCGCGGCGCGAATCGATAAGCGACAAAGGTCACCGAGGCGGCGCCGCCCAGCACCAGCAACAGGCCGAAGTCGCGCAGGCGCAGGAAACTCAACACCACCTCGGGCGAAATCATCGTCGAAAGCGCGAGCCCGAAGCCGAACAGCGCGCCTCCGGCGAGCACGGCAAGCAGCGACACCGGTTTCATCATCGACCTCCGAGCGCAAGCACCACGTTCGCGACCACGATCGCGGTCGCGAGGAACGTCAGCACTGCCAGCGCCGAAGGAAGCTGCAGCGACGCCAGGCCGCAGATGCCGTGGCCGGAAGTACAGCCGTTGCTCAAGCGCGCGCCAAAACCAACCAGGAACCCACCGAGCAGTAGCTGCCACCACGACACTGCGGTCTGCACGCCGCCGACTGGACCGAGCAAGAACCACCAGAGCAAAGCGCCGGCGATGAGACCCGCGGCGAGCACCAGGCGCCACGTGCGCGTGCCGGCAAACTGCGGCTGCTGGAAAAATGGCCAGCTCGAAACGTACGACCAGGTCGAGCTGAACACCGAGCTCATCCCTGACACCGCACCGGTAAGAACGAAGATCAACGCCACGCCGGCGCCGATCAGCAGGCCACCAGCGAGATAGTGCGCAAGACCATTGGGAAAAAGTGCCTCGACCAAACTCGCCTCGCTCTGTGCGAGCCTGGAATTTTGCTCCCACGCCGCGCACCGGCGACGGCGGCCGTTCAAACCGCGAAACGAAACTCCGGCGCGCGCTGCAAGGCGACCGGCACAGAGGTGTTCGGCGGCATCGCGGCGTCGACTGCAGTTGCCCCGAGCATCTGATCGACAAGACCCTTTGCCGACGGAAACGGACCGAAGCCGGATTCGGTGTTGATATGCCCGACGGCGCCAAGGTTGACGAAGCGCGCCGCCCACAGCAGCGCCCAGGCGCTCGCACTCTCGAGCCGCATCCACGGATCCGATTCGCTGCCGATGAGGGTGCTGCGCATACCGAGCGGCTGTAGCGGCAATTGATGGACGACACCGAACTTTCTCGGATCGGCCGGCGCTACCAGGAGCGCAGCAGCAACCGCCGCGTCGCGTCCATGCAGATAACGCGCGAGCGCCAGGCAGCCGAAGCTGTGGGCCACGGCGATCCAAGGGCCAGGCGGCGCAGCTTCGATCGTGCGCTCGATGCGGCTTGCCCACCGATCAAGATCCGCGATATTCCAGTGCTCCTGCTCGACGCGCACCGCGTCGGGGTACTGCGCCTGCAGCCACGTCTGCCAATGCGCCGGCCCGCTGGCGTACAGCCCGGGAATGATCAGTACGCGTGGTGCCTGCAGGGCGC
>DASQAE010000711.1:0-4172 GCA_035635915.1 Burkholderiaceae bacterium
AAACCGCAAGAACCGGTATCACCTGCAATGCCATCTGTCCTGGCTGGGTGCTGACGCCGCTGGTACAGAAACAGATCGACGATCGGGCGAAGAACGAAAAGATCGCCAATGACGTCGCCAAACACGATCTGCTGGCCGAAAAACAGCCGTCGTTGGAATTCGTGACCACCGATCAGATCGGTGCCCTCACCTCGTTTCTGTGCTCCGATGCGGGCGCACAGGTCCGCGGCGCCGCCTGGAACATCGACGGCGGCTGGTACGCGCAGTGACGGAAGCGGCCGCGGGTCTAACGCGCGGCGGTGCGTCGGTGTTGTTCGAGAACCAGCGTGGCAATGTCGTTGAATACGACGTCGAACACGTAGACCAGGCTGCTGTCGAGACCACCGGCCCAAAGATAGCGCCGGTCGTCAGTAAATCCCATGTGATGAGCCCCGCCGCGCGTTCCTACCGAAGCCGTGTGCAGCACCGTGCCGTAAGTCTTCGACTTCGGGTGCGCGTCGATGGTCACCAGCTTGTCCGATCCATCTCCCCAGCCTTCGACGCCGAGCGTCCAGACATGCACATAATCTTCCTGGCCTTTGATGAGCCGCGAGGTGTAGGGCGAGTTGCAGGTCTCGTCCCCCCGGGCCGAACTGCAGATCACGAACAGAATCGCGAGCACCCAACCGGCTGCGCACGTTGGCATCTTCGGCATCAGTTGATTGGCCAAAGAGGCCTCTTTCCGCCACGAGGACCAAGCGTCCCGGCAGAAAAGTTAGGCCCGCTGCAGCAGCGCTTCAATGGCTCCGGTGAGGGATCCGCGTACCGTGCTCGGGTGGCGCGGGCGCGCTACGCGATCGGCAAGACGCTCACGCGCACCACGAGCGCATGTTTGCCGCCGCCCCGGATGACACCCCGCACCGGCGTCACGTCGCCATAATCGCGGCCGATTGCAAGCGTGATGTGGCCGGAACCCACGAGGCAATCGTTGGTTGGATCGAACTCGACCCAGCCGTTGACCGGACACCAGACGCGCACCCACGCATGCGATGCATCGGCGCCGATCAACCGCGGTTGGCCCGGCGGCGGCGTGCTGAGCAGATAACCGCTCACGTAAGCAGCGGGCAGGCCAAGCGCACGCAGGGCACCCATCGCGACGTGCGCATAGTCCTGGCACACCCCGCGGCGTTGCTTGAACGCGACCGCAAGCGGCGTCGAGACCTCCGTACTTTCGGTGTCATAGGTGAAGTCCGCGTGGATGCGGCGCATGAGATCGAGCGCGCCGACGAGCAGCGGCCGTGCTGGTGGGAAGGACCTTGCCGCATAGTCGCGCAACTGCGGCAGCCGCGGCACGAACGGCGATGCGAAGACGAATTCTGTTTCCGGCTGGAACTCCGCTCCCGCGTGATACTCGAGTTCCTCGCGCACTTCGCTCCAGGCGCGGCTGCTCGCGGGGTCGAGTCCATCGAACCGCGCGGTGACCCGGACGCTGCTTGCAGCGTTCACGCGCAACTCTTCGTGCGGCCCGTAGAGCGAGAACGCGTCGCGCTGGTTGCCGTAGGCGTCGCGTCCAGTGCTTCGGTGCGAAGGCGCGGGGTCGATTTCGAGCGCAAACGTTTCGACCTGCTGATACTCCGTCTGCGCCGGGCGCAGGTAGGCGATGTGGTACGCAAGGTCGACGCGTGCAGCGTATTCGTAGGCGGTTTCATGCTCGACCCGCAAAACCTGGGTCGCGTCAGTCATGACCCAACCTGCCGGAACGCATCGGTGGTATGGGAAAAAAACAGCTTCTCGATCGCGTTCGAAAGCTCAGCAGCACTTGTCTGTAGCTGCCGCGCGAAGTCGAGCAGCCGTTCGAAGCGGCCGTCTTCGTTGAGCGCGCACAGATCGGCGAGCAACGGCCATTGTTCCGCTTGCGGCAGCAAGGCAACAAGTTCGTCCGCCTCCGCGGCGGGAAGGCGCGCGAGTTCCACTCGCAGCACGCCCACGATGCAGGCGAACGCGCGCGGATTGGCGCTGTCCTGCACCAACAGATCGAGCAGCGGTGGCATTTCCTGGCGGCGCTGGTACAGGGCGCGGTAAGTGATGCGGCTGTCGAACAGGCCAAGCAGGAGGTCGAAGCCGTCGTCGTCCAGGATCGCGCTCGAATCGAACAGCGCGTACATCGCATAACTGAGGTCCGCCAGCCGCTCGAGCTGGCGCCCGATGGTGAGAAGGCGCCAGCCATCGTCGCGCGTCATACGATCGGTTTGCGCACCCGTGATCGCCGCCAGGCGCAGCGCCAGATCGGTCAATACGCGCATCACCTGGTCGCTCGACCAGGCGCCGGTCACACTGCGGCGGATTCCACGTGCAGCGAGCGCGTCGGCAGCACCGACGAGCAAACGCCAGTGTTCGGCAGCCAGGCGATCGCGGATCTGCGCGCCTGCGCGCACCATGGAAGCGAGGTTGAACGCCAGGCCGAAGCTTTCGTCGCCGCCGACGAGCCCGGCGATCAGAGTGCGCTCGAAAACAGGTAACGACTGGGCCGGCGTCGGCACGCCATCCGGGACAAGCCCGTGGCGCAGGCTCAGCTGATGCAGCACGCCGAGCAGCACCGGTGTCATGTCCGCATCGTCCGCGAGCAGCATCAGTACGGAACGCGCAAGGCGGACTGAAAGTTCGCTGCGCTCCGAATAACGGCCCATCCAGAACAGGTTCTCCGCCGCGCGACTCGACACGGAACGGCGTCTGTGCGCGAGATCGTCGGGTCGCAAGGGCTCCGGCAGCATCGAAAACGTATCGACCGCGCCTGAGGCTTGCACCCACGTGTCTGCGCTGCTGCCGCCGCGCTGCATCGATACGCCCTGCCGATAGCGCGCGGCGATGCGCGTGAGTCCGCCCGGCAACGCGTGCCAGCCGCCGCCGGCGTCGGCGATTGCGTATGCGCGCACCATCGCCGCACGCGGGATGAGCGCGCCGCCGGTCCACGTCGGCGTCTGCGACAGAGGAACGTAGGACTGCAGTGTCACCGCGTCGGGATCGTTCTTGATCCGTTCCAGCATCTGCTTGCGCTCGGTGTCTGACTGGTTCGCCACGATGCGTGATTCGAACCCGCGGGCACCGTCGGATCCGTACGTGGGCTTGACCACCATGCGCTCGAGGTTCTCCGCCGCCGCCGCGCGCGCAGCCGCTTCGCCGCACCACCATGAATCCTGTGATGGCAGCTGCAGTTCAGTGCCGAGCAGGTAACGCGCGATCGCCGGCAGGAACCCGTTGATGGCGGGCGATTCGAGAAATCCCGAGCCGAGAGCGTTGGCCATCACCACGTTGCCTGCTCGCACAGCCTGCAGCAGCCCCGGGATGCCGAGCGTCGAGTCGGGACGCAGTTCGAGCGGATCGCAATAGTTGTCGTCGAGGCGGCGCAGGATCGCGTGCACACGCTCCAGGCCATAGAGACTCTTCAGGAACACCTGGTCTTCGCGCACCGTCAGATCGCCGCCTTCGACCAGGGGGATGCCGAGGTAACGTGCGAGGTACGCGTGCTCGAAATAGGTCTCGTTGTACGGCCCCGGCGTCAACAGCACCACACGCGGCGTGGTGGCGCCTTCGATGCCTGCGCCCTGGCGCAGCAACGTGTCGAGCAGGCGGCGGTAGCTGGTTGCGAGCCGCTGTACACGCATCTCGCGGAACGCATCCGGAAAGAGGCGTGCAACGATCAACCGGTTCTGTAGCGCATAACCGAGTCCCGAAGGCGCCTGCGTGCGCTGCGAGACGACCCACCACTGGCCATCGGCAGCACGCGCCAGATCGAACGCGACGATGTGCAGGAACGCGCCCGCGGGTGTCGTACCTGCGAGCGGGCGCAAATAGCCGGGATGCCCGTAGACCAAAGCGGGCGGCAGCAGGCCGGCTCGCAACAATTCACCCGAGCCATAAACGTCGGCGAGGATTGCCTGCAAAAGCCGCGCGCGCTGCGCAAGACCTGCCTCGATTCCGGCCCACTCGTCCGCGCTGATCAGGAACGGCAGGACTTCGAGTGGCCATGGTCGCTGCGGACCGCCCTCCTCGTTGTAGACGTTATAGGTGATGCCGTCGTCGGCGATCTGGCGCGCGATGGTCGCCGCGCGTCGATCGAGATCGGCGAGCCCGGTCTCACCGATGGTGGAAAAAAACGCCCGCCAGGTCCCGCGTAGCTCACCGTCGCCGTTCGG
>DASQAE010000712.1:0-2383 GCA_035635915.1 Burkholderiaceae bacterium
GCGCGAATCGGTTCCGGGACTGCATACGCAGCCCGTGCCGCCGCTTTCGCTCGAACAGGTGGCCGCGCCGGCGCGCCCAAAACCCTGGCTGTGGATCGCACTCGGCGTGGGCGTGGGCCTGCTGGTTTCGATTGCGTGGTACTTCGCAGGCCGCGAGACGCCGCGCCCGCCGGTTGAACGCGCGGCGTCCGCACCAGATCCGGTTGCGCCGCCGCCAATACCTGCACCCAATGCGGTCGCACCGGAACCTGCGCGCGAGATCGCAGCGCCGGCACCCTGGCCTGCGCAGGAACGCAAGACCGCCACCAAGCCGGACGTCGCAGCAGCACCGAGTGCGGTGCCGGCCGTCTACGCGCGCGAACAGCTTCCCGACAACATCCGCGCCGCGCTGCCGCCGCTCGCGGTGGGGGGCTCGATCTATTCAAGCACTCCGGCGAACCGGTCGCTGATTCTCGACGGCAGGTTGTACCGCGAAAATGAGCAACTCTCGGCCGATCTGCTGCTGGAAGAGATCCGTCAGAAAACAGCAGTGCTCAGATTCCGCGGCTACCGGTTCGAGATCCGGTACTGAGCCGAGTGCCGGGCAGGCGGAGGCAAACAGGCGTTGCGCTAGGCATCATTTCCCCTCTCTCTTGCGGGAGAGGATGAGGAAGCAGGGTGCGTGGCAGACTGCGCGCTGATCCGAGTTTTCCGCGCCCATGTCGTCGTCACCCTCCTCCTCCCCATCGCCCACGACTTTCGAACCCTCCCGCATCGATCCCCGGCAACGCGCCGCCCTGCTGCTCGCGGTGGCGCTGATTCTGATCTGGGGCAGCAACTTCAGTGTGCAGAAAGCGGTCTTCGCGGCGCTCACGCCGGGCGGTTTCCTGTTCGCGCGCTACATGATCATGCCGGTGTGTGCCGTGCTGCTGCTGTGGCAGCGCTACGGAGCACGCTGGCCGCGTTTGCCGCGCGACGAGTGGTGGAAGCTTGCCCGGCTCGCGTTACTCGGCCACGTGCTGCATGTGGGCGTGGTGACGTTCGGCATTCACTGGTCGACCGCATTTTCGAGCTCTCTGATCCTTGCGTGCGGTCCGGTCTTTACGTTGCTGTTTCTGCGCTGGGCGGGACTCGAACACCTGACGCGCGCACAGATCGCCGGGGTCGCGGTTGCATGCGCGGGCGTCCTCACGTTTCTCTCCGACAAACTGCTCGGCGCCCAGTGGCGGGCCAGCAGCGGCGACCTGGTGTTGCTGGTCGCAGCGGCGTTTTTTTCGGCGTACACGGTGGCCGCGAAGCCGTTGTTCGAGCGCCATGGCGGCGTGCTCGTAATGGCCTACACGACGTTGCTTGGAAGCGTGCCGCTGGTGTTGCTGAATCTGCCTGCCGGAATCGCAGTCGACTGGACCGCGGTGCCGCTCCTGATCTGGGCCGGACTCGCTTATGCGGTGATTCTGTCCGCGTTCGTTGGTTGGATCGTCTGGGGCTGGATCAACGCCGTGCGCGGCGTCGCGCGCACCGCGCCCCTGATGTACCTGATGCCGCCCGTCGCAGGCTTGGTCGCGTGGCTTGCTACCGGCGAGGGGTACACGTTGATCAAGCTGCTCGGTGCTTCGATCACCCTGCTCGGGGTGGCGCTCGCGCAGTTCGCTCACCGGCGCAGTGAACCGACACCGGAGACCGTGACGGTCGTCGACTGACGCTGTTTGCGCGTGCGCGCACAAACGCACTCAACGGGAAAAGAAGCCGCGCGTTATCTGCGCCGGATTCATCGTCTCGCACCGAACTTCTCGCCTTCGCGAAACCTTCCGCTGTCGGGCACAGGACCGTTACCGCGACGTGGTAATCGGATCGGATAGTTCGGCCGCCTGTGTCGCCTTCGGCAGTGGCTTTCCGATTAGTAGTTGTCGTGTTCGCTCATCCCGTTCCTTCGGATCCCGTTCGCGCAGGAAAGTCACTCGATGCTGCACGTTCCACCCGCCTCCGAATGTTCGCCGGCGCTGAATGACGAGGTGACCGCATCCGAAAGCGATGCGGCAAGGGCGACGACGCGCGCCACGGCCTTGCCATCGTTTGTTGCCGCTGCGGAGCGGCGCCTTGCGGCAACCTGCGAGCGAGTGACCGAATTCGGTCGTCGACTGGCCGACCGCGGGTGCGCAAGCGATGAAGACCGTGACGCATGGGTCGCAGTGCACGCCAAACTGCGCGACGACGTCAGTGCGCTTGCCGCTGCGGTGAGTTCGCTCCCGATCGGTGCGCCCGAGCGCGAAGCGGCGCGCAAGGCGCTTGGAAAACTCAGCGACCTGTTGATGCGGATCGAGTTGCCGGTCCTCGCGCGCCTCGATGCAGGCTTTGCCAAGAGCTGGATCCGCTACAACGGAACCGCGCCGGACCTCGAAGACGC
>DASQAE010000713.1:0-2183 GCA_035635915.1 Burkholderiaceae bacterium
CTGCTCGAAACCGAGATCACCGACGTGCAGCGCGGCGAGCTGCCGTATTGCCCGGTCAAGATCATGATGAACATCGGCAACCCGCAGCTCGCGTTCGACTTCGCGCAGATGCCGAATTCGGGCGTCGGCCTGGCACGGCTCGAGTTCGTCATCAACAACAACATCGGCGTGCACCCGAAGGCGATCCTCGACTATCCGAACATCGACCTCGACCTGAAGAAGGCGGTCGAATCGGTGGCGCGCGGGCATGCGTCGCCGCGGGCGTTTTACGTCGACAAGCTGGTCGAAGGCATCGCGACGATTGCGGCCGCTTTTTGGCCCAAGCCGGTGATCGTTCGCCTGTCGGACTTCAAGAGCAACGAGTACCGCAAGCTCATCGGCGGCACCCGCTATGAACCCGAGGAAGAGAACCCGATGTTGGGTTTCCGCGGCGCCGCCCGATATCTCTCCGCCTCGTTTGCCGAGTGCTTTCGCATGGAGTGCCGGGCGCTGAAACGCGTGCGCGAGGTGATGGGGCTCACGAACGTCGAGATCATGGTGCCGTTCGTGCGCACATTGGCGGAAGCGCAGCGCGTGACGGAGCTGCTTGCTGCGAACGGATTGAGCCGCGGTGCAAACGGGCTGCGTCTCATCATGATGTGCGAGGTACCGTCGAACGCGGTGCTGGCCGAGCAGTTTCTCGAGTTCTTCGACGGCTTCTCGATCGGTTCGAACGACCTCACCCAGCTCACGCTTGGACTGGATCGCGACTCAGGCCTGGTGGCCGAGGGATTCGACGAGCGCGATCCGGCGGTAAAACATTTGCTGGTGCGCGCGATTACTGCCTGTCGCGCGCAAGGCAAATACATCGGCATCTGCGGCCAGGGTCCATCGGATCACGTCGACTTCGCGCTCTGGCTGATGGAGCAGGGCATCGATTCGATCTCGCTCAACCCGGATACCGTCGTCGAAACCTGGCGCCGGCTGGCGCGAGCGGCATAACAGGCGCGGCGGCGAGGCGGCATGGGCGATTGGGTCTGGTGGTTTGTGTTCGCCTTCGTGTTGCTGGTGGCCGAGTTGCTCACCGGTACGTTCTATCTGCTGATGATCGCGCTTGCACTTGCCGGCGCCGGTCTGGCGAGTCTCGCCGGCGCTTCGCTCACGGTGCAATTGCTGATCGCCGCCATCCTCGGATTCTGCGGCGCGCTGTTGCTGCGCCGCCTGCGTTTTGGCAGGCCGCAGAACGATCAGGCCGAGCCGCTGCAGAACATGGACGTTGGACAAAGCGTGAACGTGGACGGCTGGTCCGGCACGCGCACCGCGCGCGCGAACTATCGCGGCGCGCAGTGGGATATCGAGCTTGCGCCAGGAGAGGAACCGCAACCGGGTGAGTTCGTCATCCAGTCGATCCACGGCAACCGGCTCGTGGTGGCGCGCAGGCGTCCATAGCGGCACAAATCCAAGAAGGAAATGACGATGCTGCAAGGTCCGGTAGTCGTGCTGCTCGTGTTGCTGGTGGTGGTGATCGTCTTCATCGTCAAGTCGGTGACGATCGTGCCGCAACAGCATGCCTGGGTGGTTGAGCGCCTCGGCAAATTTCACGCGACCCTGACGCCGGGGCTCAAGATCGTGATCCCTTTCATCGACCGGATCGCCTACAAGCACAGCCTGAAGGAAATCCCGCTCGACACGCCAAGCCAGGTCTGCATCACGCGCGACAACACGCAGCTGGCGGTCGACGGCGTGCTTTTTTTTCAGGTCACCGACCCGCAGCGGGCGTCCTATGGCGCGAGCAACTACATCGTCGCCATCACTCAGCTCGCGCAGACCACGCTGCGCTCCGTGATCGGCAAGCTGGAACTCGACAAGACGTTCGAGGAGCGCGAGTTCATCAATCACAGCGTGGTTTCCGCGATCGACGAAGCGGCGATGAACTGGGGTGTCAAGGTGCTGCGCTACGAAATCAAGGACCTCACGCCGCCGGCCGAGATCCTGCGCTCGATGCAGGCGCAGATCACCGCTGAGCGCGAAAAGCGGGCCCTGATCGCGTCGTCCGAGGGCCGCAAGCAGGAGCAGATCAACATTGCGACCGGCCAGAAGGCGGCAGCGATCGCGAAATCCGAGGGCGACAAGCAGGCAGCGATCAACAACGCGCAAGGCCAGGCGGAGGCGGTATTGGCGATTGCGGAAGCAACCTCCGAGGC
>DASQAE010000714.1:0-3265 GCA_035635915.1 Burkholderiaceae bacterium
TTGGTTACATCGTCCGCCGCGGTTTTTACGCGGTGCTGATCCTCGCTGGCGTGAACCTGCTGACCTTCACGCTTTTTTTTGCCATCAATTCGCCCGACAACATCGCGCGCCTGAATATCGGCGGCAAGCGCGTCACGGCCGACGCGATCGAAAAATGGAAGGTCGAGCACGGCTACGACAAGCCGCTGTGGTTCGACAGCAAGGAAGCAGGCGCCGCCAAGATCACCCACACGATTTTCTACGATCGTTCGCTGCGGCTTTTCAAACTCGAGTTCGGCTCGAGCGACAGCGGGCGCGATATCCGGCACGAAGTCGGAACCCGCATCCTTGCCAGTGCGGCGCTGGCCGTGCCGATGCTCGCCTTGACGGTGTTCGTTTCGATCGTGTTTTCGATGCTGCTTGTGTTCTTCCGCGCAAGCTATCTCGATTTCTGGGGCACCGTCTTGTGCGTGGTGATGATGTCGATCTCGAGCCTGTTTTACATCATCATGGCGCAATGGTTCTTCGGCAAGCTGCTGCAAGTGGTGCCGCTGTCGGGTTTTGTACCGGGCCTCGACATCTTCAAGTTCCTGCTGCTGCCGCTCGTGGTCGGCATCGTCTATCAGCTCGGCTCGGAGGCACGGCTTTATCGCGCCATGCTGTTGGAGGAAGCAGGCAAGGACTACGTTCGCACCGCTCGTGCCAAGGGTCTGACGGAAGCCGCGGTGCTGTTTCGTCACGTGCTGCGCAATGCGTGGCTGCCGGTGCTGACGCACGTAGGCGCGCTGCTGCCGTACGCGTTCCTCGGGTCGATCGTCTTCGAGTCGTTCTTCGGCATCCCGGGGCTGGGCACGTACGTCGTGGAGGCCATCTCGGGGCAGGATTTTGCGATCGTGCACACGATGGTCTTCCTCGGCTCGCTGCTCTACATCGCCGCTTATCTCGCAACCGATATCGCTTACACATTTGCAGACCCGCGCGTGAGGCTCAGTTGAGACCGCAGCTGTGTCATTCCGAGCGCAAGCAAGGAATCTCGGCCACTCGCAGGATTGAGATCCCTCGCGCTGGCGCGGGATGACACTCATATGCCGAAGTTCGTCTTTCTCTGGACCGATCTCATGCTGTGGCTGCTTGCGGCCGGCGCGATCGGGTACGCGTGGAAGGTGCGCCACGACCGCAACCTGCGTTCAACCTGGCGCCGGATCGCGCTTGACGCGCCGGCGATGTGTGCCGCGGTGCTGCTCGTGGTTTTCCTTGCGCTTGCGCTCGCGGACTCGATTCACTATCGGTCGCGGCTGGCCGCCGCGCCGGGCGCTGACGCCGATGCGCAAGCGGCTTACGCTACGCGCACGCTCTCGTTGCTCGACGCGCTCCTGGTGCACGCCATCGAAGCGCGCGAAAAAACCTATTCGGCGCCGCTCGCTTATTGGTCGTTCCAGCGCGAGACCGCAGTCGTCGATGGCAATGAGGTGCGTCAATTTCCCCGCCTGTTTTTTGGCGGCGCGCACCTGACCGATCCGACCACCCAATGGAAGAGCGATCTCGCTGCGCGATCGGTGCGCGGCATCGTGGGCGGCTTGCTGGTCGCGCTTTTGGTTGTGGGCCTGGTCGCGCGGGCACTGGCAAGCCGCTACGGTGGCTGGCGTGGTGCACTTATCGCACTGCGACGCGGCAGCACCGAGTTGCCCTGGCGACCGATGCTGATCACCTTCACGCTGCTGGCACTGTTCACCGGTTGGGTCGCAGCGCTGTGGCCTGCCTATCACGTTTTCGGCACCGACCGCACCGGCAACGACGTGCTGTACCAGGCGCTCAAGAGCGTGCGCACCGCGGTGGTGATCGGCTCCCTGTCGACCATCGCCACGCTGCCGCTGGCGATCGCGTTCGGACTGCTGGCCGGTTACTTCAAGGGCTGGGTCGACGACATCATCCAGTATCTGTACACGGTGCTTTCGTCGATTCCACCCATCCTGCTGGTCGCGGCCTTCGTGCTGCTGATCAACGTCTACATCGACGAAAACGTCGCGTCGTTTGAAACCGGCGTCGAACGCGCCGAATTCCGCCTGTTCCTGCTTTGCCTGATTCTCGGTGTCACCGGTTGGGCCACGCTGTGCCGGCTGCTGCGCGCCGAGACCTTGAAGCTCACCGAACTGGAATTCGTGCAGGCGGCGCGTGCATTCGGCGTCAGTCACTGGCGCATCATGCGCAAGCACGTGTTGCCGAACGTGATGCACCTGGTGCTGATCGTCGCGGTGCTCGATTTTTCGGCACTGGTGCTGTACGAGGCGGTGCTGTCGTACGTCGGCGTTGGTGTGGATCCAAACTCCGCCAGTTTCGGCTCGATGATCAATCTCGCTCGCAGCGAGATGTCGCGCGACCCGTCAGTGTGGTGGAACCTGGCCACCGCATTCGTTTTTATGCTTGCGTTGGTTCTGGCGGCAAACCTGTTCGCCGATGCCGTGCGTGAGGCCTTCGATCCGCGCGCGCGAGTGTTCAAGCCGCGGCGCGCGATCACCGCGCAGCCGGGCAGGCGCGAACCCGCGCCTGCCGCGCCCGCGCCACAGGCCATCACCGGCGATCCGGTGCACGGATAACCGTCGATGCTGGAGATCACCGACCTGCACACCGAGCTCGACACCGATTCTGGTGTCGTACGCGCGGTCGAGGCGCTGGACCTGACGATCGAACGCGGCGAAACGTTCGCCCTGGTCGGCGAATCCGGCTGCGGCAAGTCGATGACGGCGTTGTCGATCCTGCGCCTTCTGCCCGAAAACGGACGCGTCACGCAGGGAGCGGTGCGGGTCGAGGGCACCGACATCGTGCAACTGCCGGAAGCACGGATGCGCGACGTGCGCGGGCGCCGCGTCGGAATCATCTTCCAGGAGCCGACCACCAGTCTCAATCCGGTGGTGCCGATCGGCAAGCAGATCGTCGAGGTGATCGAGCGCCACACCATGCTGCGTGGCGCGGCGGCGCGCGCCAAAGCAATCGATTGGCTGACGCGGGTCGGCATACCCGATCCGGCGGTGCGCATCGGCGCGTACCCGTTCCAGATGTCAGGCGGCCAGAAGCAGCGCGTGATGATCGCTATCGCGCTTGCCGCCGAACCCGACCTGCTGATCGCCGACGAGCCCACGACGGCGCTCGATGTGACGATCCAGAAGCAGATCCTCGACCTGCTGGCGGACCTGCAGCGCGAGCGGAAGATGGGAATGCTCCTGATCACGCACGACCTTGGCATCGTTGCGTCGATGGCGCACCGTATCGCGCTGATGTACGCGGCTCA
>DASQAE010000715.1:0-2065 GCA_035635915.1 Burkholderiaceae bacterium
GTGAGTCGGGCGGCGGTCCGGGCACTTCCCAACCGTGTGCGATACCTTCGGCGTAGATCGCGACGAAGCCGTACGCACCAACCTGCTCATCGAACGCCGAGTGCTTGCGCAATTGGCTTGCTGTGCCTCCACCTCCGTGCAGCATCAGAACTGCTGGATGCGGCCCGGCCGTTGCGGGCTGCGTGATCTCGTACGTTCGCGCGATTCCGTCGACCACGATTTTGCGTGTCTGTGCCGTTGCGGGCTGCGCCGGGAGCAAGGCCAGAGTCAACCCAACGCAGCCGGCGAACCGCAAAAGAGCGCGCGTGCTTTCGCCCCAAGCGCATGCGAATGTCGACGCGCAGACCTTGACCACTGGATGCTCCTTCATCGTGCATCGCGTTTCTGCGTCGGGCGCCTCAGCCGTTTGAGTTCGGCGCTGCAAACGCGCGTTCGATAAGCGTCGCCTACCGCGCTTACCATTAGCGGCGCCGCCAAGATTGCGTGCCTGGCTCTGCCACTTTGCCATGAATCGAACCGCCAAGTCTCGCAGCAAGACCGCAAACAAGGGCGGCGGAACCGGCGTGGCCGCGCTGCGCTTGCGGGCGGCACCTGCCTGCGTTCGCCCGGATGGAAGCTCCCACCATCTGGAGGTCAGGGACGCGGTCCTGCTCGCGTACCTTGCAATCGAGGGACCTACCGCACGCGCCGAACTTTGCGCGCGCCTTTGGCCTGGCGCTCAGCCGCAGCGCGCGCGCGCCAATCTTCGTATGCGTTTGATGAGATTGCGCCGAGCTGTCGGCGCGGAGCTGGTGACGGCAACTGACCCTGCCCGGCTCGCAGACGATACGTCGCATGATCTGGAGCCCTCGAGTGACGTGGTCGCGTCGATTGCACTGCCGCAAGCGGGCGGCTTTGCGGAGTGGCTCGAAGCGACACGCCGCGCTCGCCGTGCCGCGCGGATTGAGCAGATCGCTGCAGCCGCCGAGCGTGCGGAACGCAAGCACGAACTCGCTGGCGCGCTCGAACATGCGCAGTCGGTGCTGGCGCTCGATGCCACTTCCGAGCACGCGCACCGGCGCGTGATGCGTCTGCACTACCTTCGCGGCGACAGTGCCGCCGCCAGCGCGGCGTACATCCTTTGTGCGCAGGTACTCGCGCGCGAGCTGGGTGTCGCGCCGGCCGAGGAGACCAAAGCACTGCTGCGGCAGATCGAAGGCGGCGTACGGGTGGGCGAAGCGGTGCGCGGGCCTGCCCCAGTCGCGCTGCTGCGACCGCCGAAGCTCATAGGCCGTCGCGAGCCGCTCAAACGCCTGCGCGAGGCGTGGCTCGATGGGCGTGCGTTCGTGTTGGTCGGTGAGGCAGGCGTCGGCAAGTCGCGCTTGCTGGAGGAGTTCGCCGCCGCCGTTCCCGGCGCAGTGCTGGTTTCCGGTCGCCCGGGCGATCGAGGGATCCCACTTTCTACTCTTGCTCGCCTGGTGCGCCTGATCGGCAGCCGTTTGCCGCAGGCACAGCATCGAGGTCATGCCGAACTGCTCGCTTCATTGCCCGGAGGCAGCGCGATCATCGACGAGACCGAGCAGCCGCGACATATCAGCGCAATGCTTGCAACGTTGCTCGACACGGAATCCTTCGACGGCATCGTCGTTGATGACCTGCAATGGGTGGATGACGCAACCGTCGAGGCGCTATGCGACGCCCGGACGTTGTCCAGCGCCACGAGGGTGCGCTGGGGCTTTGCCACGCGGACAGGAGGCGGCGAAGAGAGCATGCGTCGGATCGAACGCGTGCAAACGGAACATGCGGCCGAAACGGTTGTGCTCCATCCGCTCGATGTTGAGATGCTTCAGGCACTGATCGCATCGCTCAAGTTAAAGGTGGGCGATGCAAGCGCAGCGGCGTCAGGCCTGTTCAAGAACGTAGGTGGCAACCCGCTTTTTGTACTCGAGGTCCTGCGTCAGGCACACGCGGCGGATGGCGATTGGCATCGAGTCGTCGTGCCGACGAGAATCGTCGACCTGATGGATCACCGCCTGCAAGGATTGTCCGAAGCCGCATTGATGCTGGCGCGCGTGGCCGCCATCGC
>DASQAE010000716.1:0-6413 GCA_035635915.1 Burkholderiaceae bacterium
AGAAAACTAGAAATCAAGAAAGGGAGAACGCCTGATGAGCAAGCGCCCGCCGATAGACCTCCTCGCCCTCACGAGCGAGCAAGCAGTCCCGATGCAGGAAGCGGCGCAGCGCGCGGTCGTTCCGAAAGAGGCGGGCGAAAAGAAGGGCGTGAAGACGGCAAACCTCCAGGCGCTTGCCTTCAAAGTCTCGCCGGAATTCCGCAGGCGTTTCCGCAAACGCGCCGTTGGCGCCGACCTCAAGCTCAACGAGTTGCTCTTCGCCGCGCTTGCCGCGTGGGAGAGAGAGCAGGGGCTCTCGTAGCCCTGTACCGCAAGCGAACAACACTCTGCCTACGACGGTGCCTACATCCAAAAAAACAGAGGGGTCCGGCAACACAGGCCGAACCCCTCTTTTCTCTATGGTAGGGGCAGTAGGAGTCGAACCTACGACCTACGGATTAAGAGTCCGCTGCTCTACCAGCTGAGCTATACCCCCGAACTCCGGCACGTTCGCCGATCGACGTGACATTGCGTCCGGCGCCGCGCGAAAGGGGACGGATATTACACCGGGCGTCATCGCGCTGCCTGCACGCTGGGCCGACGCAATACTTCGCGTAACCTTGTGCGCGGCCGCCACGCGCGGGCGGTCACAGCTGACGTTGTACTGACGCTCCATGCGACCGGCGGTCGACCCATCCGAACCCCTGCCGCCCCGAGCGGTCCGATACGCGTGTTCCGCGCGCCGGCTGCGGTCACGTTTTGAAATGACTCGCTGACACCGCAGCAATGCACGCCGGTTAACGTTCACGCGACGCGACCGACGCCCTGCGGGATCATGCCGGCGCTCTAAGATCGAAACGCCATCGCCAATGCGGGCTGCCGGAAGGGATACAAAAAAATGCGCGACACGCCGAGTCCGGACCGCGGGCTCCATTCGGATTCCATCGAGACGGTCGCCGGTCGGCGCCGCTGGATAGGATGGCTGGTCGTCGTTCTCCTCGTCATCGCCGCCGCCGGCGCCTGGTGGTGGTGGCGGTCCGTCGCGCCGGCTCCTCCGGCAGACGGCGACGCCGCCACGCCGACCAAACGCGGCGCGCGTTTTGATCCAACGAAATCAGTCGTGCCGGTGGCGCTCGCCACTGCTGCCAGGGTCGATATGCCGGTGCGCATCAGCGCCCTCGGGACCGTCACTGCGCGCAGCACGGTCACAGTCAAGGCGCGCGTGGACGGGTTGCTCGAGCGGGTGAACTTCCGCGAAGGCCAGATGGTGAAAGCCGGCCAGGTGCTGGCGCAGATCGACGCAAAACCGTTCGAAGTCCAGCTGCAGCAGGCGCAAGGACAACTCGAGCGCGACCGGGCGCAGTTGCAGAACGCGCAGAATGATTTGCAGCGTTATCGCAACCTGCTGGCGCAGGATTCCATCGCCGCGCAGCAGGTCGACAACCAGGCCGCGCTGGTACGCCAATACGAAGCCACGCTCCTCACCGATCAAGCTGCCGTCGAAAGTGCGCGGCTCAGTCTGTCGTACACGAAAATCACGGCGCCCTCGTCCGGCCGGGTCGGATTGCGCCAGGTGGATGCGGGCAACATGATCCATGCGTCGGACACCAACGGCCTTGTCGTGATCACCGAAGTCGATCCGATGGCCGTGATCTTCCCGGTGCCGCAGGATCGACTACCGCAGGTGCTGGCGCAATTGGGCGCCGGCGCGCAACTGCCGGTCGACGCCTACGATCGGGAAGGACGCACCAAGCTTGTCACCGGCACGCTGGTGACCGCCGACAACGTGATCGATACCACCACCGGAACGGTGAAACTCAAGGCCGAGTTCCCGAACAAGGACGGCGTTCTGTTCCCCAATCAGTTCGTCAACGCGCGCCTGCTGGTGGAGATGCAAAAGGGCGCCATCGCGGTACCGACGTCCTCGATCCAACGTGGCGCACCCGGTACTTTCGTCTACGTCATAAAGGACGACAACACAGTCACCGTACGCCCAGTGAAGACCGGCGCGGTCGACGGCGAACTGACCGCGATCACGGACGGCCTCACCGCCGGTGAGAAGGTTGTCGCCGATGGCGCCGACAAATTGCGGGAGGGCGCGCGCGTCGAACCGATCGATCGCTCGGCGACGGCTCGACGCGAGGGCGCGGGTACTAGCGCCACGGGCGCTGGCGAACGCAAGAAGGGCGGAAAGGGCCAGCGCGAAGGCGCCGAATCGGATGCAACGCCGTCGCCGGGAGCAGCACCTGGCGCAGGCGCCAAGGGCGGCACCAAGTAGGCCGCGACCATCGGCACCAAGTACCGATGAATCCTTCGCGCCCATTCATCCTGCGGCCGGTCGCAACCACGCTTTTCATGGCGGCGATCCTGCTGTCGGGTGTGGTCGCGTATCGGTTGTTGCCGCAGGCCGCGCTGCCGCAGGTCGACTATCCGACGATCCAGGTCACCACCTTGTATCCGGGTGCGAGCCCCGAGGTGACGACCTCGTCGATCACGGCGCCGCTCGAGCGCCAGTTCGGCCAGATGCCGGGGTTGAACCAGATGTGGTCGGTGAGCTCCGCCGGCGCATCGGTGATCACGTTGCGCTTCGATCTTGCGCTCGGGCTGGATTCTGCCGAGCAGCAGGTGCAGGCCTCGATCAACGCAGCGGCAACGTTCCTGCCTACCGACGTGCCGATGCCGCCGACCTACAGCAAGGTCAATCCGGCCGACGCGCCGATCCTCACGCTCGGCCTTACATCCAAGACGCTGCCGCTGATCAAGGTGCAGGACCTCGCGGACACGCGCCTTGCGCAGAAGCTGTCGCAGGTTCCCGGAGTCGGGCTGGTGACCGTCTCCGGTGGGCAGAAACCCGCGGTGCGGGTGCAAGTGAATCCGAAGGCGCTGGCTTCGGTCGGCATGTCGATGGATGACCTGCGCGCCGCGGTTGCGGCGGGCAACGTCAACCAGGCCAAGGGCAGTTTCGATGGACCTACGCGCGCGTCGACGATCGATGCCAACGATCAACTGAAGTCCGAAGAGGACTACCGCAACCTGATCATTGCGTGGAAAAACGGGGCGCCGATCCGCCTGCGCGATGTGGCGGACGTGATCAACGATGCGGAGAACGTGCGCCTTGCAGCCTGGGTCAATCACGACGCCGGCGTAGTGCTCAACATCCAGCGCCAGCCCGGCGCCAACGTGATCCAGACGGTGGACCGGGTCAAGGCGCTGTTGCCGCAGTTACAGGCGGGCCTGCCGGCCGCGGTCGAGGCGCGCCTGCTGACCGATCGCACGGTGACGATTCGCGCGTCGGTGGCTGACGTCCAGTTCGAGTTGATGCTGGCCGTCGCGCTCGTGGTCATGGTGATGTTCCTGTTCCTGCGCAACGTCCGCGCGACGATCATCCCGAGCCTGGCCGTGCCGCTGTCGCTGGTCGGTACGTTCGGCGTGATGTATCTCGCCGGCTTCTCGATCAACAACCTGAGCCTGATGGCGCTGACGATCGCGACCGGGTTTGTGGTCGATGACGCGATCGTGATGATCGAGAACATTGCGCGCCACCTCGAACTGGCGCGCAATGCGTCGCCCCCGGCAAGTGAGAAGGACGAACGCCGGATCGTGCTGCAGGCGGCGCTCGAGGGCGCGGGCCAGATCGGCTTCACGATCATCTCGCTCACGTTCTCGTTGATCGCAGTCTTGATACCGCTGCTATTTATGGGCGACGTCGTCGGCCGCCTGTTCCGCGAGTTCGCGATCACGCTGGCGGTCTCGATCCTGATCTCCGCCGTGGTCTCGTTGACCTTCACGCCGATGTTGTGCGCGAAGCTGCTGCGTCACGAACCCGCGGAAAAACCTTCGCGCCTCGGGCGCGCCAGCCAGCGCGTCTGGGACGGGACCGTTGCCGCTTACGACCGGGCGCTGGGGTGGGTACTCAAGCACCAACCGCTGACGCTGTGGGTCGCGATCGGCACCCTCGTGCTAACGATCCTGCTCTATATCGTCGTGCCGAAGGGGTTTTTTCCGTTGCAGGACACTGGCGCACTGCAGGCGGTGACCGAGGCACCACAGTCGGCGTCGTTTAGTTTCATGGCGGACCGGCAGACGGCGCTCGCCGAGGCGTTACTCGAAGATCCCGCGGTGGAGAGCCTCTCGTCTTTCATCGGTGTCGATGGGGTCAACACGACGCTCAACAGCGGCCGCATGTTGATCAACCTGCAGCCGCACGGCAAACGGCCGGACGTCGAGACCGTGATCCGGCAACTCAAGGAGCGCGCTGCGCACGTCGATGGCATCGCGCTCTACCTGCAGCCGGTGCAGGACCTGACAATCGAAGACCGCGTGGCGCGCACGCAGTACCAGTTCACGCTGTCCAGCGTCGATCTGAACGAACTTTCGGCTTGGACTCCACGTCTTGTCGACCGCTTGCGACGTGAGCCGAAGCTCGCTGACGTGGTGAGCGATCTGCAGACCTCCGGGCTGCAGGCGTATGTCGCGATCGATCGCGACAGTGCCGGCCGGCTCGGCGTTACCACCGCGGCCATCGACACCGCGCTCTACAACGCGTTCGGGCAACGCCTGGTGTCGACGATCTTCACCCAGTCGAGCCAGTATCGCGTGGTGCTGGAAGTCAAGCCGGAGTTCCAACGCGGGCTGGCTGCGCTGGACAACATCTACGTCTCGTCCTCGACCGGAGGCCAGGTGCCGCTCGCGAGCATCGCGCGCGTCGAGGAGCGGCCGTCCGCGCTTGCGATCAATCATCTCGAGCAGTTCCCCGCTGCAACGATTTCGTTCAACCTGGCAACGCGCGCTTCGTTGGGCGAGGCGGTGCAGATCGTCGAAGCGGCCGAACGCGAGCTCGGCATGCCGGTCTCGGTCACGACGCACTTCGAGGGCGCCGCATTGGCGTTTCGCGCCGGCCTGGGCAACGAACTGCTGCTCGTGCTCGCCGCCATTGTCACGATGTACATCGTGCTCGGTGTGCTCTACGAGAGTTTCATTCATCCGGTCACGATCCTGTCCACGCTGCCATCGGCGGGCATTGGTGCTTTGCTGTCGTTGCTCGTGACCGGTAACGACCTGAGCGTGATCGCGGTCATCGGCATCGTGCTCTTGATCGGCATCGTGAAGAAGAACGCGATCATGATGATCGACTTCGCCCTCGACGCGCAGCGCAACGAGGGCATGGAACCGGTGGCAGCGATTCACCAGGCGTGCCTGCTGCGCCTGCGTCCGATCCTGATGACCACGATGGCGGCGCTGCTGGGCGCGTTGCCGCTGATGCTCGGCACCGGCGTCGGCTCCGAACTGCGCCATCCGCTCGGCATCACGATGGTGGGCGGTTTGCTGGTGAGCCAGGTACTCACGCTTTTCACCACGCCCGTGATCTATCTCGCGTTCGACCGTGCCGCGCGGCGTTGGCGCAGCCGCCGTCGTAACGACCGGATCGCGACGGGAGAAAGCGGGGAATGAACATCTCGGCGCCATTTATCGCACGGCCGGTGGCGACTACGTTGCTCGCGGCCGGGGTGCTGCTTGCCGGTGTCGTCGCGTTCCGCTTGCTTCCCGTGGCGCCATTGCCGCAGGTCGACTTTCCCACCATCTCGGTGCAGGCCAACCTGCCCGGCGCAAGTCCCGAGACCATGGCCGCGACGGTGGCGACGCCGCTCGAGCGTGCGCTTGGGCGCATTGCCGGCGTGACCGAGATCACGTCCTCGAGTTCGCTCGGTTCGACCCGGATCGTGTTGCAGTTCGAACTCAGCCGCAACATCGACAGCGCCGCACGCGACGTGCAGGCCGGGATCAACGCCGCGCGTGCACTGCTGCCAACCAGCCTGCCCAACAATCCGACCTATCGCAAGGTCAACCCGGCAGATGCGCCGGTAATGATCCTTTCGCTCACATCGGACACGCTGACCCGCGGCCAGATGTACGACGCGGCATCGACCGTACTCGCGCAGAAGATTTCGCAGGTCGCCGGCGTGGGGCAGGTGCAGGTCGGCGGCGGCGCGCTGCCGGCGGTGCGAGTGGAGTTGAACCTGCCGGCGCTCAATCGTATGGGCATCGGGCTGGAGACCGTGCGCGCGGCGATTGCCGCCAGCAACGCCAATCGGCCAAAGGGATCAGTGGCGGACGAAACGCACAACTGGCAGATCTACGCCAATGATCAGGCGACCACGGCGGCCGACTACATCCCGCTCGTCATCGCGTTTCGCAATGGCGCCGCGGTGCGCCTGGGTGAGGTGGCCGAGGTCGTCGACTCGGTGCAGGACATTCGCAACTTCGGTTCGACCAACGGCAAACCGTCGGTGCAGATCCTGGTCTTCCGCCAGCCGGGTGCGAACATCATCGAAACCGTCGATCGTGTGCGCGAGCTGCTGCCGGTTCTGAGCGCGTCGATCCCGGCGGCGATCGACATGCAGGTCGTGATGGAACGCACGAGCACGATCAAGGCC
>DASQAE010000717.1:0-3039 GCA_035635915.1 Burkholderiaceae bacterium
CTTCAGCAACGTGAATTGATAGACCGTCGCTTTGGACGTGCCGATGCCGGATCGCGGATGCAGCCATGCCGCGTTCTGGCAACCTCCATGCCCAGCGCCGTCCCGGACGAATCTCAGTAGCCGACTGCGTGCCCGTCGCGTCGCGCGTCGCTGGCCGCAACGTATCCGTCGCTCGCCGGATCACCCAGGCGCCAGATGAACTGGCCGCCGCCGAAATCCATGTAGCTGTCTTCGAGGTGGGCGATTTCGTGACCACGTCCCAGCAGTTCGGCGCGGGTTGCAGGCGCTATCGTCGGCTCGAGGTCGACCTTCCGACCCGAATCCCACTTCCAGCGCGGTGCATCGCAGGCAGCCTGCGGTTGTTGTCCCGCGTACAGCATGCGCACCAGTGTCTGCACATGCCCCTGCGGCTGGATGTTGCCGCCCATCACGCCAAACGCCATACGCGGGGCGCCGCCGTGCATCAGGAAGCCGGGAATGATCGTGTGGAACGGTCGATGGTGCGGCTTGACGCAGTTGGCGTGGGCCGGATCGAGCGAAAAGTTGTAGCCGCGGTTCTGCAGCGAAACGCCGTAGCCGGGAACGACCACACCCGAGCCGAAACCCGCATAGTTGGACTGGATGAATGACACCATCATGCCGCTCTGGTCGGCCGCCGCGAGATAGATCGTGCCGCCGCGCGGCGGCGTGCCCGGCGCAAACGCCTGCGCGCGTTTTGGGTCGATCAACGCCGCGCGACGCTTGAGATACGCATCGTCGAGCATCTGCGCCGGGCTGACGCGCATCGAACGCGCGTCGGCGACGTACTCGTACGCATCGGCAAACGCCAGCTTCATCGCCTCGATCAGCAGGTGCTGGGTGCCCGGTGCATCAACGCCATCGCGTGTTATCCGCTCTGCCAGGTCCGTGTGGTTGAGGATGGCGAGACAAGCAATTGCTGCGATGCCCTGCCCATTCGGCGGAATTTCGTGCACGTCGAGATCCTCAGCACGAGCGCCAGTGAGCCGTTTGCTGATGGTGCCGACCCAAGCGTTGGTCTGAATGAAATCCCAGAATGCGGAGAAGTCCGCTTCGGTGTGAGCGCCGCCGGTTTCGCGCGCGTAGCGGCAGATCGCCGCCGCAATCTCACCGCGATAAAACGCTTCGCCGTTGGTTTCGGCGATCAGCTTCAGCGTTCGCGCGGCACCGGCGAGCACAAAACGTTCGCCGATCTCGGGCGCGCGACCCTTGGGCAGGAAGTGCTGCGCGAAACCGGGATAGTCCTTGAGCAGCGGCTCCGCCAGCTTCCACTTGTTTTGCGTGATGGGGCTTACGGCGAAACCGCGCTCGGCATATTCGATCGCGGGTCCCATCAGATCGGCGAACGGCAACTTGCCGAACTTCCGGTGCAGCAGCACCCAGCCGGCCACGGCACCCGGAATCGTCACCGTGTCCCAGCCGCGCAGCGGCCGGGTGTTCGCCATGTCATTGCCGTACTTGCGGCGAAAGTAGTCGATCGACCAAGCCGCAGGGGCAAAGCCGCTCGCGTTCAGGCCGTGCAGTTGCCGATCCGCCGGATTCCAGACGATGGCGAAGTTGTCGGAGCCGAGACCGTTCGAACAGGGCTCGGTCTGCGCGATCACCGCGGCCGCGGCGATCGCGGCATCGACCGCGTTGCCGCCGGCCTGCAGCGCACGCAATCCGGCCTGGGCCGCGAGCGGCTGGCTGGTGGAAACGATGTTGCGGGCGAAAACCGGTGTGCGAACGGTGCGGTACGGATTGCTCCAGTTGAAATCCATTTGCTCACTTTCTTGTGCTTGTCGCGTTGGTTTTCATCCGATGAACATTGTGCCAGCCGGATTGAGCCACCCGGTTCGAGTAGCCAAAAACCGCGGCGGCGGTACTTTGCAGTTCGCGCTCCGAATCCTACGTTTCATCGCCTGCCGCTCGCTCCCCGTGCACGCGCCACCTATCGTGCGCGCCGTCATGAACCACGGCACGCGCGGGATCGGCGCCTGCCTTGCCGCGGAGCCGAAGCGATGCCAGCACGATTGACAACCAAGCGCCATCAAAGTGCCGTGCCTGTGCCGACGGTGTCCGGTGCGGTTTCGCCCGTCGCCGACGCGGCTCGCAGTGACGCTGCGCGCAGCGCGGCCATGCGGCAAATGATTGCGCGCTCGGTCCTGCACGGACCGGCGCTGCGCTCGTTGCTTGCCGCGAGGCGCTGATCGCGTCGATCGAAACCGGAAGCGCCAACTGCATTCGACGCGTCGTTTCATGCAGTCCATCGCATACCGCTCGTAGCGTCAGGTCGATTTTCTAAAGTGCCATCCGACGCAAGCACGCGTCAACGCAGTCGACCAGGAGCAGTCATGCAAAACACGTCGAACCTGTCCCGAGTACTCAGCGCAGCGATGGCCGCCGCTTGCAGCCTGGTCTTGCTCGCGGCGGTCGGCGAGCAGATGAACCCGAGCCGGCTTGCCGCAAGCCCGCAGGTGTTCGAACTTGAGCGCGTCGTGGTCACCGCGCCGACGCCGGCCGCCGTGGCCGCAGCGGCCACACGCACTGCGACCAACTGATCTGCGAACGTTCGAAGCAAAACGGGCGCCAGTCGGCGCCCGTTCCTTTTGCCTGCCGCCGCGCGGTCAGTCGACTTCCTGGAACGCCTCTTCGCGCTTCGATTTGATCGCCGGCAACGTCACCACGATCACCAATGCCAGCGCGCCGAGCAGCAGCCCGAGCGAGAGCGGACGAGTGAAGAACGTCGTCGGATCGCCGCGTGAGAGCAGCATCGCGCGCCGCAGGTTCTCCTCCATCATCGGGCCGAGGATGAAGCCGAGCAGCAGCGGCGCCGGTTCGCACTTGAGCTTGTAGAAGACGTAGCCGATGACACCGAAGATCGCCGTCACGTAAACGTCGAACGACGTGTTGTTGATCGAGTACACGCCGATGCAGCAGAACACCAGGATCGCCGGGTAAAGCATCCGATACGGCACCTTCAGCAACTGAATCCACACCCCGATCAGCGGCAGGTTGAGCACCACCAGCATCAGATTGCCG
>DASQAE010000718.1:0-8169 GCA_035635915.1 Burkholderiaceae bacterium
ATCGAAGCAGCGCATGCAGCGTGCGCTCGATTACCTGTGGCCGTACACGAGCGAACTTTTCACGCCGACTGCGGAAGACGATGCCGTGGTCGAGTCCGGCTTTGGTGTCGCATGGTCGACGCTCCAGCCGGCGTGGGAAGCCGCGGTGTTGCCGGTGCTTGATCTGGCCGGCCTGAAGGTGCCGGCGCGCACGCCGTTCGTTTCCAGCGGCAAGTCGGGCCGGCACAGTGAACACATGGGCCACTTGCTTTCCGAGCTGCAGTACCTGCAGCGCACATATCCGGGCAACGCATGGTGACTTCGACGGAAGCCTGGGAAGTCCTCGGGCGCGTTGCCGATCCGGAGATTCCGGTGATCTCGGTCACCGACCTCGGCATCGTGCGCGAGATCATCGCCGATGAAGATGGCGTCGAAGTTATCGTGACGCCGACGTATGCGGGCTGCCCCGCAACCGAGGTGATCCGCGCGTCGATCGAGGACGCGCTGCGCGCCGCCGGTGCGACCTCGGTGCTGATCAGCACGCGCCTTTTTCCACCTTGGACCACGGAGTGGATCGCGCCGAAAGCGCGCAAGCGGCTGCGCGAATACGGCATCGCTCCTCCGCACGCGCTGCCGCTCGATGAGCAGCCGATCCTGTTTGCGCCACGCCGTTTGCCGGTCGAATGCCCGCGCTGTCGCAGCGACGATACTGAACGCCTGTCGCAGTTCGGCGCCACTGCGTGCAAGGCGGTGTACCGGTGCATGACGTGTCGCGAGCCGTTCGAGTACTTCAAGCCGCTGTAGCGCAGGCCTGCGATGACGCCTCGTTTTCACACCCTCAAGGTCGCGCAGATCGAGCGCGAAACCGCCGACTCGGTCAGCCTGACGTTCGCGATTCCGCCCGAACTGGCGGCGGACTATCGCTACGAGCCGGGCCAGCACCTGGGCTTGCGTGTGCGCCTGGGCGATGAGGAAATGCGTCGTTCGTATTCGATCTGCTCGGCACCGCATGATGACGAACTGCGGATTGCAATCAAGAAGGTCGCGGGGGGGCGTTTTTCCGCCTGGGCGGTCGACTCGCTGCAGCCTGGTTTCGCCATCGACGTGCTGACGCCGGAAGGGCGCTTCCACACGCCGCTCGATCGTGCCAACGCCAAACATTACGTCGCATTTGCTGCCGGCAGCGGTATCACGCCGATTCTTTCGCTCGCCAAGACGATCCTGGCGCGTGAACCGCGCTCGTCGTTCACGCTCGTGTACGGCAATCGGCGCCAGTCATCGGTGATGTTTCACGAGACACTGGAGGATCTGAAAGACCGGTACATGACGCGGTTTGCGCTGTACAACGTGTTCTCGCGCGAGATGCAGGAGGTCGATCTTTTCAACGGCCGCGTCGACGGCGCCAAAGTGCGCGCGTTCCTCGATACGCTGATCCCCGTCGCAACCATCGACGAAGCATTCGTATGCGGTCCCGCCTCGATGATCGATGAAGTCGAGCAGGCGTTGCTGGGAAGCGGTGTCCCGGCCGCGCATGTACACGTCGAACGATTCGGCACGCCCTCGGTGACGGGTGCGGCGCAAGCGGCGGCGCAGGCCGACGATGCTGCCGACGCACGCATCACGCTCGCTATCGATGGCGTAAAGCGCGAAGTGGATTTTCTGCGTGTGCACGGTTCGATCCTCGAGGCGGGCCTCGCCGCAGGGTTGGACCTGCCATATTCGTGCAAGGGCGGCATGTGCTGCACGTGCCGCGCACGTTTGATCGAGGGCGAGGTCAAGATGCACAAGAATTTCGCGCTCGAGCAAACCGACGTCGAAGCCGGTTACGTGCTCGCCTGCCAGAGTTATCCGCTGACCGACCGCGTCGTGCTGTCGTTCGACGACAGGTAACGCCAGTGGCTCGCACCCGCGCAGCAACATTCGAACAACAACGCGACGCGATGCTCGCGGCTGCGGCACAGCTTTTTGCCGAGCGCGGTTATCCGGCGGCGTCGATCGCCGATCTGGCCGCGCAAATCCGCGTCTCGAAAGGCCTGCTGTATCACTACTACCGCGACAAAGAGCATCTGTTGTTCGATATTGCCGAGCGTTATGTCGACCGGCTGGTGCAACTGACGGTGGAAGTCGAAGCGGCCGCGCCGCCACCGGAGGCGGCGCTGCGCCAGTTGATCGAATGTTTTATGGTCGCCTACGAGCACGCGGGAGCGTTTCATCGCGTGCTGGTGCAGGACGTGAAGTACCTCAGTGCCGTGCATCGCACGCGCGTCCGCGCCAAGCAGCGCCAGGTCATCGACGCCTTCGCGCGCGCGATTGCCGCCGCTGCTCCGGATTTGGCCAGCGACCGCCTGCTCAAACCGGTGACGATGACACTGTTCGGCATGATGAACTGGACCTTCACGTGGCTGCGTCCTGATGGGCCGGTTGCACATGCCGAACTTGCCCCGGTGGTCGCCGATCTGTTTCTCGGCGGCGTGCGCCGGCTACATGCAGCGGGGCACGCGCGCCCGCGCGCCAAGGCTGCTTCAAACCGTTCAGGCAAGGTCGCCGAGTTGGCCCGATAAACTCGCGGCGCCCCAGAAGATCAACCAGGAGGAGAGGCATGCAACAGCAACGATTTCGTTTTGTTTTGCTGGCTGCGCTGACTAGCAGCGCGTGTTTGTTTGCCGGTACGGCGCTCGCGCAGGACATCAAAGTGGGCGTCACGCTGTCGGCGACCGGCCCGGCGGCTTCGCTCGGCATTCCCGAGCGCAACACATTCAGTCTCGTCCCCCAGACCATTGCCGGCCGCAAGGTCGAGTACATCGTGCTCGACGACGCTACCGACACCACCAACGCGGTGCGCAACGCACGCAAGCTCCTCACCGAGGACAAGGTCGACGTCGTGATCGGCTCGACCGTGACGCCGAATTCGCTGGCGATGATCGACACCATGGCCGAAGCTGAAACGCCGATGATTTCGATGGCCGCGTCGTCGCGCATCGTCGAGCCGGTCGATGCCAAACGGCGCTGGGTGTTCAAGACGCCGCAGAACGATCAGCAGATGGCCGTTGTGATCATCGGCCACATGGTGAACGCCGGCATCAAGACGGTCGGCTTCATCGGCTTCGCGGATGCGTACGGAGAAGGGTGGTGGACCGAGTTCTCGAAGCTTGCGCCGGCGCGTGGCTTGAAGATCATCGTGTCCGAACGCTTTCAGCGCACCGATACGTCGGTGACCGCGCAGGTGCTCAAGATCACGCAGGCCGCGCCTGAGGCGGTGTTGATCGGTGCTTCCGGCACGCCGGCGGCGCTGCCGCAGAAAACGCTCAAGGAGCGCGGCTACGCGGGCAAGATCTATCAGACCCACGGCGTTGCCAACAACGACTTCCTGCGCGTCTGCGGCAAGGACTGCGAAGGCACGTATCTGCCTGCGGGACCGGTGCTGGTCGCGGCGCAACTGGCGAACGACCATCCGGTGAAAAAATCCGCGCAGGCTTACATCGACGTCTACGAGAAGGCGCAGGGCAAGGGCAGCGTTTCGACGTTCGGCGCGCACGCGTGGGACACGGTGGTGCTGCTGCAGGCGGCGGTTCCAGTCGCGCTCAAGCGCGCGCAGCCGGGCACGAAGGAATTCCGCGCGGCGCTGCGCGACGCACTCGAGGGCGTGAAGAACGCCGCCGGTGCGCACGGCATCTTCAACATGTCGGCCAACGATCACCTGGGATTGGACCAGCGCGCGGCAGTGATGGTGCAGATCAGGGACGGCGCCTGGCAATTGGCGAAGTAGTGGCGTGCCCGGGATAACGTCCGCCCGAGGTGGTAGCGGCGCTGATCGGTGACTACAATCGTCACGAAGGCTCGTATGACCACCGTCGATCCCATCGTGCCGTTGTCGGACTTCCTGCGCCAACCCGCAGGGCAATACGTGCTCGCGTGGGAACAACGCCAGCTCGATGCGGTGGTGGCCGATATCTTCGGCTACCACGCGATGCAGCTCGGCCTGCCGGAGCTGAACGCACTGCGCGAGAACCGCATGCCGCTGCGCTTTTGCGCATCGGATCGGCTGCTCGACGCGGAGCAAAGCAAAGGTCACTCCCAGGTCGCGGTGGTTACGCATTTCGAAGAGCTGCCGTTCGCGTCGCAGTCGATCGACCTGGTCGTGATGCCGCATGTACTCGAGTTCGCCGACGAGCCGCACCAGGTGCTGCGCGAAGTCGATCGCGTGCTCGTGCCCGAAGGCCAGGTCGTGATCACCGGATTCAATCCGGCAAGCCTGTGGGGCGCACGCCAGTCGTTGTGCCGGATCGGCGCCTCGCCTTACCTGCCGCGTGCGGGGCAGTTCATCGGCCTGCCGCGCATCAAGGACTGGCTCAAGCTGCTGTCGTTCGAAGTCAACCGTGGGCGCTTCGGTTGTTACGCGCCCTGGGTGCGCACCGAAAAGTGGCTCGCGCGCTGGTCCTTCCTCGAAAAGGTAGGGGACCGCTGGTGGCCCGTGCTTGGATCGCTATACATGCTTACCGCCATCAAGCGCGTGCGCGGCATGCGCCTGGTTGGCGCCGTGCGAAAGCGCAAACCGGAACGCAACGTGGTGCTTTCGCCGGCCGCATCACGCACCCTGCTGCGCACCGGCGACTCCGAGTCCGTGATCGTGATGGGCGACGATCGACCGGCCAATGATGCGGCGCAAGGTGCCATCCGAGGCGCGGCGCGCGGATGAGGCACGCAAAGAGCATCAAGCTCACCACCACAACCGAACCGATAGTCACCGATCCCGCTGCGGCGACGGAAAAAGCCGTCGAAATCTGGACTGACGGCGCCTGCAAGGGCAATCCTGGACCTGGTGGTTGGGGCGCGCTCCTGCGCTACGGCGGCCATGAGAAAGAGCTTTTCGGCGGGCAGCGCGAAACCACGAACAACCGCATGGAGTTGATGGCGGTGATCGAGGCGCTTGCTTCGCTCAAGCAACGCTGCCGCGTCATCGTGCACACCGACTCGCAATACGTGAAAAATGGCATCCAGGAGTGGATGCCGAACTGGATCCGCCGCGGCTGGCGCACCGCGGACAACAAGCCGGTGAAGAACATCGAACTGTGGCAGCGACTCGCGGCCGAAGCGGCACGTCACGACGTCGAGTGGCGCTGGGTTCGCGGCCATGCCGGCGATCCGGGCAACGAACGCGCCGACGAGCTGGCCAATCGCGGGGTCGAAGAGGCGCGAGCGCGATACAAAGCCGGCTCCGGTTGAGAAAACCGAGGCCGCGTTGGCGTGGTCAGCGCGAGGGTTCGGTGTACATTCGCCTTCGCCCTGCCGCCTGAAGTGACGCCCCCATTTGATGAAGAATCGCGCAGTAACGTTCGTCTCGCTCGCGGGACTTGTCGGGGCCTGCGCGCTTGCCTACTACCTTCTGGGTCGCGGCTCGAACGCCGAGCCCGCGAGCGCAAATACAGCGAAGACGGATAACAAGGCGGCGGTCGTTGCGAAGGGCGCTGCGCCCGGCGGCATTCCGGCTTCGCCGGTCGAAGTCGTGGACCTCAAGGCCAGCCTCGTGCTGGAAGACCTGCAGGCCGTCGGCAACCTGCGTTCGAATGAAAGCGTGATGATGCGGCCGGAGGTGGCGGGTCGTATTGCCGCGATCGGCTTTCGTGATGGGCAACCGGTCAAACGCGGGCAACTGCTGGTGCAGCTCGATGCGGCTCTGAACGAAGCCGAAGTCGCGCAGGCACGCGCCGAACTCGACCTGGCTAAGAGCAACCTCAAGCGCACCGAAGATCTCGCGCGCAAGAACTTCGTGAGCGGCAGCGCGCAGGAAACCGCGGCGTCGAACGTTGAAGTCCTGGCGGCACGCTTGAAACTTGCCGAAGCGCGGCTCGCCAAGATGGGCATCCTGGCGCCGTTCGACGGCGTGGTCGGCATCCGCGGGGTGAGCATCGGCGACTATGTGAAGGATGGCGCCGATCTGGTCAACATCGAAGACATCGGCGTCCTGAAGGTCGACTTCCGCCTGCCGGAGCGCTACCTGCCGCAGCTGCGCTCAGGCCAGGCCGTGGAAGTGACCGCGGATGCGCTGCCGGAGAGCCGCTACCGCGGCGCGGTCGAAGCGATCAACCCGCGCATCGACGCCAACGGGCGCTCGCTTGAAGTGCGCGCGCGCCTTTCCAACTCGGATGGTCGCTTGCGACCCGGCTTGTTCGCGCGGGTGCGCATCATCGTCGGCGAACGGGCCAACGCCCTGCTGGTTCCCGAAGAAGCCATCGTGCCGCTCGGCGACGATTTTTTTGTCTACACGGTGGTCGACGGCAAGGCGAACCGCATCCGCGTGAAGCTCGGCGTGCGGCGCGACTCGCAGGTCGAAGTGCTCGATGGCCTGAAGGCGGGCGACAAGGTGGTCACGGCCGGCATGCGGGTGCAGCGCGACGGGCAGCCGGTGCGCATCGTCGAGCGCGCGATCCCGCCCGCCAAGGCGGAAAAAAAATCCTGATCGCCGCACGCTGGCCGCAGGGACGGGGAACTGATGAGCCTGTTTGAGCTGTGCATCCGCCGCCCGGTGCTGGCGACTGTGCTCTCGCTGCTGGTGCTGGTGATCGGCGCCATGTCGTACACGCGGCTCGCCGTGCGCGAGTATCCGAAGATCGATGAGCCGGTGGTCAGCGTGTCGACCAACTATCCCGGCGCATCGGCCGATGTGGTCGAGTCGCAGATCACCAAGGTGCTGGAAGATTCATTGGCCGGCATCGAGGCGGTCGAGTTGATGACGTCGGCCAGCCGTTCGGAGACCAGCCAGATCAATGTGCGTTTTCGCCTGACCCGTGACCCGGATTCGGCGGCGGCCGACGTGCGCGACAAGGTGGCGCGGGTGCGGGCGCGCCTGCCCGACAACGTCGACGAACCGGTGATCGCGAAAGTCGAGGCCGATGCCTTCCCGATCCTCTGGATGGCGGTGACGCAGGGATCGCGCAATTCGATCGAGGTATCCGACTATCTCGCGCGCTACGTGAAGCCGCGTTTGTCGGTGCTGCCGGGCGCCGCCGACGTCTGGATCTTCGGCGAGCGGCGCATGAGCATGCGCATCAACGTCGATCGCGATCGCCTGGCCGGCTACCGGCTGACGGTGCAGGACGTGGAAGACGCGTTGCGGCGCCAGAACGTCGAGTTGCCATCCGGCCGCATCGAGTCGAGCAAGCGCGAGTTCAACATCGTCGCCGCGACCGACCTGCAGACGACGCGGCAGTTCGAGCAGGCGATCATCGCCAACGTCAATGGTTACCCGGTACGGCTCGGCGACGTCGCCAACGTAGCGGTGGGCGCGGTCAACGAGCGTGTGATCGCGCGCTTCAAGGGCGATCCATCGATCAACATGGGTGTGGTCAAGCAGGCCACCGGCAATCCGCTCGAACTTTCGCAGGCGGTGCGCGCCGAGGTCGAGAAGATCAACAAGACGCTGCCGCCCGGCATGAAGATCACCGTGGTCTACGACTCGTCGGTCTTCATCGATCGTTCGATCCAGTCCGTGTTCAAGACCATCAGCGAAGCGGTGATCCTGGTGGTGCTGGTGATCTTCTTCTTCCTGCGCAACCTGCGCGCGACGTTGATCCCGCTGGTGACGATCCCGGTATCGCTGGTGGGCGCCTTCGCCCTGATGTATGCGTTCGGATTCACCATCAACACGCTCACGTTGCTTGCGATGGTGCTGGCCATCGGGCTGGTGGTCGACGATTCGATCGTCGTGCTGGAGAACATCTATCGCAACATCGAGCACGGCATGCCGCGGGTGGAGGCGGCGCTGAAGGGCACGAAGGAGATCGGCTTCGCGGTGATCGCGATGACGCTCACGCTGGTGGCGGTGTTCGCGCCGCTGGCGTTCTCCACCGGACGCACCGGGCGGCTCTTCATCGAGTTCGCGCTCGCACTTGCCGGTGCGGTGCTGGTCTCGGGTTTTGTCGCGCTGACGCTGTCGCCGATGATGTGCAGCAAGTTGCTGTCGCATCAGACGCGTCACGGCCGCTTGTACAACCTGATCGACGCGTTCCTCGATGGCATGACCAAGGGTTATGCGCGTTCCCTCGCATGGGTGCTGTCGCATCGCTGGTTGGTGCTGATGGTCTGGGCGCTCGTGGTCGCCGTGGGCGGCTTGATGTTTTCGCTCATCCGCTCCGAGCTTGCGCCGTTGGAGGATCGGGCGGTCATCTTCGGTCGCCTGCAATCGCCGCCCGG
>DASQAE010000719.1:0-4094 GCA_035635915.1 Burkholderiaceae bacterium
CTCGTCATGAAACTCACGGATGTCGAAGCGCGCGCCCAGCGCTGACTTTGTTTTCTCGCGCAGTTCCAGGATCTTCAGCATGCCGACCTTGTAGGCGAGCGCCTGGCCCGGGTTGACGAGATAACGTTCTACTTCAGCGACGGCGGTCTTCTCCTGCGCGCCGGCGTTTTCGATCATGTATTCGATCGCCTGCTCGCGTGTCCAGCGTTTGGCATGCATGCCGGTATCGACCACCAACCGCACCGAGCGGAGCATCTCGAGCTGTAGCTGGCCCAGCTTGTCGCGCGGATTTTTCAGGTAACCCATTTCATCGGCCAGCTGCTCGCAGTACAGCGCCCAGCCTTCTCCGTACGCCGTAAACGGAACCAGGCGGCGAAATATTGGTAACCCGCGCAGTTCCTGCGCGATCGAACTCTGGAGATGGTGCCCCGGTACCGCCTCGTGATAGGCGGTTGTGCGCATCTGATGACGCGGAATTTCGCGCACGTCGCGCAGGTTGGAATAAAAAACACCTGGCCGTGAGCCGTCCATCGCAGGGGCTTCGTAGTAGGCAAGCGCGGCCGTTTTTTCCATGAACAGTGGCACCCGCTCGACCCGAACGCTGGCCTTCGGCTTGAGATCGAAATAACGATCCAGGCCAGCGCTGATCTCGTCGATGATGCGCTGATAGTCACGCAGGATCTGTGCTCGACCTTCGTCGTTGTCCGCGTACTGTTGCTCGGGCGCTCGTGCCAGCGCCAACAGCCGTTCTGCGCGGGTGCCGCTGCGGTACCCGATCTGTACCAGCAGCCGATCCATCTCTGCGCCAACGCGCGCGACCTCGGAGAGCCCCAGCTGGTGCAGTTCGTCCGCAGTCTTGGTGGTCGTGGTGTGCAGTTCGATCTGGTACTGGTAAAAACGATCGCCGTTCGGCAGTGCCCAGACGCCATCGTTGCGCAGCGCCTTCGCTTTTAACGTGCCCAGATACACGGACAGCGCGTTGTATGCCGGCAGCACCTGCTGCGCCACCGCCGCTTCGGCGCGCGCTTGAAACTGCGCACGCGCCGCCGCGTCCATTTTGTCCGCGGGGATCTTCGCGAGCTTTTCCTTGAAGTCGAGCGACAGCAGGTTTGCACCAGCACCTGGTGCGACAAAGCCCGCGATCTGATCGAGCACTTTTTCCACCACGAACTTCGGCGCAACGATGGCGCGGCTTTCGCGCAGCTTGAGGCTGTCGACCACTTCATTCATCCGGCGCGGAAATTCGCCCAGGCGTGCGATGTAGTTCTGAGCGTCGGTTGCGTCGCGCACCTCCTGCGCCTGGACCATCAGGCTCGGCAGGTCACTTTGAAGGCCGAACAACGGGTTGACCGGATAGTCATGCAAGCGCCACTGTTCGCCGCGCACCGTGCGACCGATGAAGTCTTCGAAGATGTCGTACGACAAGCGCTGCTGTCCCGTGTAGCGGCTGGCGTCATACGCGCGCAGCTGTGCGTAGTCCCGCTTGAGACGGGCGTAGATACGAGCCTGGTGTTGCTCCGAGCCGTCGGCCAGATGGGCGTTATGGCCACGAATGCCGATGGGCTCCAGCAGGCGCAGACGCGTCAGCATCTCGGGATTGTCGAACGCGAACTGCACGAACGCGCGCGTGTACAGCCACTCGACGCGCAACGGCCGGAAGTACCAGGTGTGTACCGCAAGCAGGGCGGCCAGTAGCAGCAGACCTGCTACGCCGAAGCCGAGCCACTTCAACCAACGTCTCATCGCACTCCCAGGTGGCGCGCAACTCAGATGAAAGCACGCACAAACAAAAAAAGCGCACCGCTAAGGGTGCGCTGGTTGCGAATGGAGACTTTAGCGCGATCAGTCGCGGTCGTGATCATCCCCGTCGTGGCCGTCGTCATGACCGCGACCGTGAAACGACTCATGCTCGCGCGAGGTGGGCGCGCGCCCGAGCGGCTTGCCGCCCGGCCCGTCCTCGAACGTCAGCGGCGAGCGCACGTGACGCTGACCGACGCCGCGTTGGTCCCAATCGCAGACGCCATCTGGAAACGCCCCCTGCAAGCGTGCCCACTGCACGTCGGTGAACACTACCGGCGCGTAGTCGACGGAATTCAGCGGCTTGAGCTGGCACTTGAGGACGTTCTCCGAGAGCGGCCCGCCGGCCACCTGGCGCGGCGACGAATGCGGCTGTAGGAACGGATCAGCATCACACACCGCCTTGTCGGTGACCTTGGTCAACTGCGTGACGTCGTTGCTGAGCAAGCAGAAATCCACCGCGTTGCCCGGCTTCGCCTGCCGCACCTTCTTTTCGATCGAATGGTGGCTGTTGTCGGCTTTCAGCGCCGTCAGCCACGCGTCCATCGTGCTGAACGCTTCGAGCGAGAGTGTGGCCGGCGGCAGCAGGCCGGTGCGGCCGTAGCGCCACAGCACCTGGTTATCGTGATCGCCGAATTCGCGATCGAGCCGGTCGCGGATCGAGAAGCTGCGCCACACGTAGTGGATCGGGATCGTCGAAGCACTGCTGTTGCCCGGAGCGATGATCAGCGCCGAATCGTCCCAGCCGCGCATGTCGATGACGGCGGTGGACGCGAGCCGCTTGCCGCTCATCACGATGCCCGAGCGGTACGCGGTTTTCAGCGCGTCCGTGTCGGCGAGCGTGCGTGCGGCCTGCAGATTCGCGTTGTGGTCGCTGCCGCCCACGATCTCGTTCAACGTCACGAACTCTTCGGCCGAGATGGCGCCGACAAGCAGCGCTTTAAGTCCGTATTGGATGCCCGTGTTGTCGCGTGTGTCGAGCGCGCGCAAACCGTCGGTGGTCTTGCCGAAGATCGACGCCGCCCAGTCCCATGCGGCGCAACGCGCGCCGGTCGGATTCGTCACCGGGTCAAAAACCAGCGCGGGCGGCAGCTGGCAGTTGTTCGTCAACGCACCGGGTGCGGCGATCGCGCCGGTAGCGTTGCTGATCACCACGCGCTGGACATAGTTCCCAGCCTTGCCGTTGCTGCCGAAGGCGTTGTACCAGCCATGGCAGCCGGTCTGGTCGGGATGACCGTTGATGGCCGCCTTCCTGGCGTTGATCTGTGCCGGCGTAAGGCCCGCCATCAGTGCCAGCCACTGCGGTTTCTGATAAGCCTCAACCAGCACTACGCAATCGCTCACCTCGATACCGGTTGTTTCAGAGTCGGGGTATGTGCACAAGACTGCGATGCCGTCGAGCTGGCCCGGCGCGATCGATGCATTCATGTTCGAGTTGATCGATCCGCCCGAACAGCCGCTGCCGAGCGTGAACGTCACCGGACCGTAACGATCGCCTATGTGTTCCTTCATCATCATCACGGTCTCGGTCATCATGACCCGGTTCGAGTTGGTCGCCGAGTCGGTCATGCTGTTCTGCGCGACCAGGTAACCACGCGCTAGTTGCAGGTCTGCGGTCCATGCTGGCGCTGGGCGAAACTGGCGCCGCGGCTGTCCGGTCGAGGCGCCGAACTGGTAGTAGATCTTGCCGTTCCATTGCGCCTGCGGCGCAACGCCGGTCCACGCTTTGGTCGGGTCGAACAGCACGGCGATGTCGTAGATGCCGCGATTCAGCGTGCCGCGTTCGACGCGCACGATGTACGGCACCGTCACGCCGGCATCGGTGGTGGTGGTGGCGAGATCAGCCGGAGCTGGTGCACCGGGCGTGTAGGGCTTGAAGCACGGATTCGCCGGCGGCGTGGCGCTGGTCGGCGGATTGGGATTGAGGAACGACACGCCCGGGCTTGGATCGGGAATGGCGAATGAGCAGCCGGTGGTCGTGGTGCGGTAGTACAGCTTGAACTCGGTGGCGATGTTGCACTGGGCGTCGATCGCGACGGTCGTCAATCCGCTGGCGTTGGTCGCGGGCGAAGTCGCCGTGGCTGCTTGCGGCACCGGCGTCGCGCAAAAGAACGGACGGATCTGCGCGCCGGAAAGAACTGGCCCGCCGATCGGATGGTTGGTGATGCGCAGGTGCGCGCGCGCGTCGTGGCCGCGCCCGTGTTCGTCGATTTCGGCGACCAGGTCATTGTCGCCGTCGACCAGCGTGGTCACCAGGCCGCGCAGCGTGCGCGTCGATCTGTTCGCAGTGAAAACGC
>DASQAE010000720.1:0-3175 GCA_035635915.1 Burkholderiaceae bacterium
TCGCCCTCTGCGATACGTTCCGTGGTGTGCGTGATGCGGGCGACGGTGTGCGTGATGCTCCAGACGAACGGCAGCCACCATAACGCGGACAACCCGAGCGCGAGCAGCGGATACAACACCCAGTTCTGGACGCCGAGAAAACCAAGCAAGCCGAAAAGATCGCCGACGTTGGCGCGGACGTCGTACAGCATCGGCGACCGCCCGGTCCGTTCGATCGACGCGGGAATGGTGAGTTGAAACGGGCCGACAAAACCGCCGCGTAACGTGATGAGATCGGCACGCATGCGTCGATCCATGCGCGGCGGTGGCGCCTTGCCCGACGCACCTCCGTCAGGCGGCGGGGCCGGCCGGCCGAATTCGCCGCCTTCGCGTGCCTCGTGCGCGGGACGTGGTGGTGGTTTTTTTTCGAAGCCGAACTCGTCACGCTCGGACTTGCGCGGCGGGCTGCCGTCGCGCGGCGCACGTCCGATCTCGAGCGAGACCCCATACAGATCGCCCATCTGCGCCAACGTCGTTGACCACTGGTCTTCCGGCGTTTCCGTCAGTACGCGCCCTACATCCGCGCCGATCGTGACCAGACGGTCGCGCACCGGTTCCGTGAGCAGCATGCGCCATCCTGGCCCGTCGCGCCCCGCAATCACGAGCAGCAGCGCTGCCAACAACAGCAGGTTAAGCGCGAGCCACAGCCAGAATTTCAGGTAGAGGGGTGCGACGACCTTCACGACGGCGCTTCCGCCGGATCGACCAGCATGTAACCGGCTGAGCGGACCGTGCGGATGTAGCGCGGTGAACGCGGATCGTCGCCCAGCTTGCGGCGCAGGGCGGCAATGTGCACGTCGATCGAACGATCAAAAGCCCCGAGTTCGCGTCCACGCACCTGCTCCAGCAGTTGCTCGCGCGAGCGCACGCGGCCGCGAAAGCGCAGCAGCGCGATCAGCAGATCGAGCTCGACCGGGGTGAGCGAAAGGCGGCGTTCGCCCAGGCGCGCCGTACGCGCGTCGACATCGAGATACAGGTCGCCGGCGACAAGCTGGTCCTGCGGACCGCGCGCCGGAGGAGCCAGCGCGGCACGCCGCAAGAGTGCGCCGATGCGCGCGATGAGTTCACGCGACGACGCGGTCTTGGCGACATAGTCGTCAGCACCCCCATCGAGCCCGGCCACGCGATCCTCATCTGCACCACGTGCGGTGAGCATCAGCACCGGAACTTGCGAAACCCGACGCAAGCGTCGCAGCACCTCGAATCCATCCAGGCCCGGCAGCATCACGTCGAGCACGACGAGGCTCCATCGTTCCTCCCGCGCACGTTCGATGCCGGCGTGCCCGTCGTGCACCGCCACTGCCGAATAGCCGTGCGCCAGCAGCAGGTCGACGAGCAAGCGTGCGAGCTTGCGATCGTCTTCGACCAGCAGAATGCGCGCCGAGCCTGTAGAGGGATTCATGCGTGGAGCGACTTCGTCGGCCGACGCAATGTGTTCACGCGCCGTCGGCCCGCGAATCATAGACAGATAACGACGCGCAGGCAGCGGATTCCTACGCTGCAATCCCCACTGTAAGCGTGGCGGTGTACCCGGATGTCAGGTCGCCCGTGATGGTCGCCATCTGGTAGGTCGTCCCGTCGGAAAAGACACCGTCGGCGCTGAAACTGGCGACCGACGTGTTCTGGCCGCGCGCGGCGTACAGGGTCGAGTTGTAGACCGCTGCCGTGATGTCCTGCGGAAAAGCGATCTGCGAAGTTGCGGTCGCAGCAACCGTCAGGTTGTCGGCGCGGTACGCCTGGAAGTGGATGTGAGTGACGCGGCCGGCGTACCAACCCGGGTAGATCGTTGTAAACGCGACCTCACCGTTGCTGTCTGTCAGCTGGATGCCGCGGCAAAACGTCGCGCCGACCGTGTTCGCAGCTGGCTGGCTGTAGCCGGAGTACACGCCGTCTTTGTCGCAGTGCCAGATGTAGACCGCGGTATGGGCGATTGCGGCGCAGGAAGCATTCACGTTGCCGAGCTTGAGTACCAGTTTCAATGCAATGCCCGTTTTGCCCTCGCTGATGTCCTGCCGCAGCATGGTGCTGTTGGAAAGGATCGTCAGCAGCGGGTACGGGCCTTGGGTTTCCTGCGGAATCAGCGCACAGGAACCAGACGTTCCGCCGCCGCCGCTTCCACTTGCTGAACCGCCCGAACCTGGGTCGCCGGCGCCACAGCCCAGCAGGCCGAGTGCGCCAAGCGTCGTCAGCGCCTGCCGGCGCCCAAAAACCTGGGTGATCGTGTTCGCGCTTCTTGTGCCGAAATTGCGTCCATCCTGCTGCATGTCGTGCGCCTTTCGCGTGCTCAGTTAGAAAGCAGTATCGCGACGGCGCATACCTTGGCGCTCAATCTTTACCTTGGCTTAACAAAGAATTGTCGAAGGCGCGCTCGAGCAGCGACTTATCCTCCTTGAGGCGGAACTTGGCCACGCGGTGCGACGACGAGTGCGGCATGGCGTCGACGAACACGAGATAGCGCGGCACTTTCATCGCGGCCAGGTGCTGCGTACACCACTGGACGATGGACTCCGGCGTGGGGCGCTGCGCCGTGCGCGCAACCAGTACCGCGAGAATTTCCTCCTCACCTAACTCCGCAGGCACGCCGATCGCGGCCGCCTCGAGGATCTCCGGATGGCTGGACAAGACCCGATCGACTTCGGCGCCAGAAATGTTCTCGCCGCGCCGGCGGATGATGTCCTTCTTGCGCGTGACGAAGTAGAAGTAACCATCATCGTCCTGCCACGCGATATCGCCGGTGCGAAACCAGCCGTCGATAAAAGCGGCGCGCGTTTGTTCGGGATCGTTGAGATAACCCAGCATGACGATCGGTGTTTTGACCACGATCTCGCCCATCTCACCCCGCGGCATCTCCCGCCCCGCCTCATCGATCACCTTCATCTGCACGAAGGTGCCGCCCAGGCGCGGGTGGCGCGCCGGTTTGCCGATGCTGCCAATCTTGCGTGCGCCGTCGAACGGGTTGTTGCAGGCGCCCGGAATCTCCGACATCGCGTAACCCTCGATCAGATCGGGGATGTGAAATTCGTTTTGAAACACATCGCACATCTGCGCGGAAATCGGGCCGCCGTAGATTTTCGTGATCTTGTGCGCGGGGTTGAATTCGCTGCGCGCGCGCTTGGCGAGGATGTTGCCGACCGCG
>DASQAE010000721.1:0-3437 GCA_035635915.1 Burkholderiaceae bacterium
CGCGGCCGGAACGCCAGCGCCAGCACCATGATGACGAACGTAAACACCACGCCGTAGGTCGGCGCGTAGGCGAGGCCGAACTGCTCGGCCAAACCGATCAGCAGTGCGCCGATCGCCGCGCCGACGACGCTGCCCATGCCGCCGACGATCACCACCATCAGCGATGCCAGCAGGTACCGCGTGTCCTCGCCGGGCGCAATCGAGAGCGCAGTGCCGCCCACCACGCCGGCCAGGCCCGCGAGCCCCGCGCCGATGGCGAACGTGAGCGCGAACACCAGCTGCACGTTGACGCCCGAGGCCGCCAGCATCCCGCGATCGTCGACGCCGGCGCGGATCATTGCGCCCACGCGAGTGCGCGCCAATAGCCACCACAGCGCCAGGCCGATGGCGAGCGACACCAACAGCACCACGATACGGTAGGTCGGATATTTTTCGACCACCGGCAGAACGGTCGAGCCGTAGATCCAGCTCGGCGGATCGAAGGTGTAGATCTCGCCGCCAAAAATCCACAGCATCACATCGGCCAGCACGATCGACAGACCGATCGTCACGAGCGTCTGGCGCAGGTCCTGCCCCTGCATCCAGCGGAACACCAGCACCTGCATCAGCAGGCCCAGCACCGCCGCGGTGGCAAAGCCGGTGGCCACCGCGAGCAGCCACGATCCCGTGGCGTCGCCGACCACCCAGCCGCTGTAAGCGCCCAGCAGGTACAGCGAACCATGCGCGAGGTTGACGTTGCGCATCAGGCCGAACACCAACGTGAAGCCCGCGGCGACAATGAAGTAGAGCGAGGCCAGCGTGAGCCCGTTGAGCAGCGTGACGAAAAACAGGCGCGGGTTCTCGCTGATCGCCCAGACGATGAAGATCGCCAGCGGCCCGCCAATCACGAGCGACCAGAACCACTTGGCGAAGCGACTCATCCGCGCCGCCTCTCATTGTCATTGCGAGCCGACGGCGAGGAATCCCGGCCTCGCGAAGGACCGAGATCCCTCGCTGCGCTCGGGATGACAGGCAAGTCTTCCATCACGCCGCCGTCTGGCTCCAGCGCGTCCGCGCGCTGCGAATCTCGGGCTCCTTCACGAACACGCCGTCTTTCATCACCGCGAGCAGGCGCGCCGGCTCGCGCAGGATCGCGAGATTGGACAGGGGATCACCGTCGACCATCAGCAGGTCGGCGAGGTAACCCTCCTTGACCTGGCCGAGTTCATTGCCTTTCATCATGATCTGCGCGCCGAGTTGCGTCGCCGACAGGATGGCCTCCATCGGCGTCATGCCCAGGTACTTGACGAAAAATTCGAGATCGCGTGCGTTCTGGCCGTGCGGCGTGAACGCGAAGCCGTAGTCACCACCCGGCAGCACACGAATGCCGCGTTTGTGCATCTTGCGCAGCGATTCGAGCGCCGCTTCCCATTCGACCTGATAGCCCATGTCGACCGCCTTCGCCTTCGTGATGCCCCATGCTTCGGCCTCGTTCAGCATCGCGTACAGGATGGCAATGCCGGGCGCGACGAAGTGCTTGTCCTTGTTTGCCTCCAGCATGTCGAGCGATTCTTCGTCGGTGAAACTGGCGTGATAGATCACCTCGATGCCGTGCCGGACGCATTGTTTGATCGACTCGCACGAGCGCGCGTGCGCAGTCACACGCTTGTTGCGCATCTTGGCCTCGCGCACCGCGACCGCCACCTCTTCGTCGGTCATCCACGTGGTCTCGGCACGCGCAGCGGCGACGAAGTTGTCGCCGGAGAGATTGAGCTTGATCGAATCGACGCCGTACTTGAGAAACATCCGCACCGCGCGTCGCATCTCGTCCGGCCCGCTCACCACCACGCCGAAGCTGAACTCGGGCCACGGAATGTGCGGCAGGGTCTCGTCGCCGAGGCCGCCCGCTACCGTGATTTCCTGGCTTGCTGCCAGGTAACGCGGGCCCGGAATCAAACCTTCGTTGATCGCGTTGCGCACCACCACGTCCAGCCGTGGTTTGGCGCAAGCGGCACCAACGCATGAGGTCCACCCCGCTTCGAGGTAGCGCTTGGCGACGGTGGCGGTCCAAAGCACATGCTCTTCGAGCGGCATGAGCTGGATTTCCATCAACGTGGCGGCGTCGTTCCAGGAAAAGTGCGTGTGCGCCTCGACCATGCCCGGCATGAGCGTGGCGCCCGCCGCGTCGATCACGGAAACGCCCGCCGTCGGCAGCGAACGGGCGCTGCGCCCGATGCGGGCGATGCGGTTGCCCTGCACCAGCACCTCGCCGGCGTACGGCTGGGCGCCGGTGCCGTCGATGATCCGCACGTTCGTGAAAAGCACGTTCGCCATGGTGTCGTCTCCGAGTCAAGAGCGACGCGAATAAAAACGCCGCAACAGATACCGGCACTCGTCCGGTTTTTCGATCGTGGTCCAGTGGCCGCAGCCGCGCAGTATCTCGACCTCGCTGCCGTTGATGGCGCGCCCGATTCGCTGCACCTCCTGCGCCGGCGCAACGGCGTCGGCGTCGCCACCCACGAGCAGCGTCGGGCAGGTGATGCGCGACGCGTCGATCGCGGTGGCCTCGGCTAGCGCTTCGCAGGTGCGTGCATAACCTTCCGGCGGCTGGCGCATCAGGAACTCGCGCACCAGCGCCACGGTGACCGGCCGGGTCGCGCGAGTCTCCGGCGAGGTCGTCGCGTTGACGAGCGCGTTGGCGATTTCCTGCATGCCAGCCTCGCCTTCGCTGCGCGCCTTGTCGGCGCGCGCGCGCAGTGCCGGCCTGACCGTGTCCGGCGGCGCGAGCAGCGGCCCGAACAAGGCCAGGCTGCGCACGAACCTGAGCTCGGTGACGGCGAGATGGAACGCCACGATGGTGCCGAGTGAATGCGCGACAACGTGGGCGCGTTCGACCCCGACCGAAGCGGCGGCGCGCAACATCGCCTGCGCGAACTTGTCGATCGTCAGGCGCTGGCCCTCGTAGGCGCGCGCCGAGCGCGCCGAGCCCGGCAGATCCGGGCGGATGGTGCGAAGGTGCGCCAACTCCGGCAGCACCGATGTCCACACATTCGACGAGCCGCCCAGACCATGAATCATCAACACGGGCTCGCCTTCGCCGTCGACTTCAACGGCGACACGTTCAACAAAATGCGTGCTCACTGCGGTTTCCTCATGCAACAGAGAGATTCAGGCGCTCGCGCTGGCCGCGCAAGATGGGCGCCTTGTGGAATACGCCGTCCTTCATGATCGCAAGCAGCTTGCTGCGATCCTGCAGACAGGTGATATCGGCCACCGGATCGCCATCGACCAACAACAGATCGGCGAGGAAGCCATCGCGCACCTGCCCGAGATCGCTTCCGTGCAGCATGATCTCCCCGCCGTACTTCGTGGCCGCCAGCAGCGCCTCCATCGGCGTGAAGCCGAGGTACTTGACGAAGTATTCGAGATCCTTGGCGTTGGTGCCGTGTTTGATCCAC
>DASQAE010000722.1:0-7352 GCA_035635915.1 Burkholderiaceae bacterium
CGCCGAAGCTGTTGGCCATCGTCGACAGGAAGGCCATGTTGTCGCCCCAGCCCGGCTTGCCGCGCAGGCAGATGCCGTACACACCTTCTTTCGGATTGTTGATCTTGGCGGCAAGGTCTTTGATCTGGTCCCAGGTCGGACGCTCGGGCACTTGCACGCCCGCTTTATCGGCCAGGTCCTTGCGATACATCAGCATCGAACTTTCGCCGTAAAACGGTGCGGCGAAGAGCTTGCCTTCGACCGACAAACCGTTGCGCATCGCCGGCAGCAGGTCGTCGACGTCATAGGCAGCGTCGGTCTTGATCTCGTTCAGCCAGCCTTTTTTGCCCCAGATCGGGGTTTCGTACATGCCGATCGTCATCACGTCGAACTGGCCGCCCTTGGTGGCGATGTCGGTCGTGACGCGCTGGCGCAGCACCGCTTCCTCCAGCGTCACCCACTTGAGCTTGATGTCGGGATTGGCCTGCTCGAAATTCTTCGACTGCTTTTGCATCTCGATCATGTGGCCGTTGTTGACGGTCGCAATCACGAGTTCGGTTGCAGCAAACACACTGCTGGTGCATGCGAGGCCTATGGCCAACGCGAGGCGGGTCTTGAGGCTCATCGTGCTGTCTCCTTGCAAGGTCGTTGGGATGTCGCTGGAACGCGATGCCTTGCTTGCATCGATGGCGCGCAGTGTAGGTAGGTTGATCCGTCGGCTTCGATATCGAAGAGGCCTTAATCTGTACTTTTCTGCACCAAAATTGGTTGCAGTACCACAATCCGTGATGGAAATGTATCGCTGGCGGGGGCGCTAGGAGGTCCGCAACAGCAACGGCGTTGCGTCCTGCGCGATGTACTCGACGTGTCGATAGTCGCGGATTGCAACGACCCGGCCGCCGCCAAACGTCACCTCGATGAAGTAGCGCACACGAGCCGCACCGGGTTGCGCGAAAACGGCGAGTACCTCATGTCCATCGAGCCACGCCGGAACCAGGTGCCAGTCGGCTGCGCGCTCGTAGTTGGTGAAGTAGCGTCGCACTGCTTCACCCGACAACGTCTGGCGCGACACGACTTCGAGCTTCACGTCGTCGACGAGCAGCGCCCGCACGCCGTCCCAATCGTGTGCGTTGAACAACTCGGCGTAGCGGATAAGTGCGGCCGATGCGATCGGTTGCGACGGCGTGGTCGTCTCCTTCTCCGTTTGCAGACGCGCGCGGCCCCGATGCAGTGCCGCTTTGACCGCCGGCACACTCGTATCGAGCAACGCGGCGATTTCTTCGAGCGAATAATCGAGCACGTCCTTGAGGATTACGCACGCTCGTTGTGCCGGCGCGAGCTGCAGGAACGTCGAGACCGCTGCACGCACCGCCTGCTCGCGCGCCAACGCATGATCCGGTTCCAGCGTAATGTCGGCGGCGACATGCTCGGCCTCTTCGATTGGTTCGCTCCGGCGATATTCCTGCCGGCGCAAAAAATCCAGCGCGCGGTTGTGCGCGATCCGGAACAACCAGGGACGCGGCAACGTCACCGATTCCAAGTCAGCCAGCGAGTAATACGCACGCGCGAGTGTGTCCTGCACGACGTCCTCGCCGTCGGCGATCGACCCGGTCATGCGCGCGCAGTAGCGGTGCAGGTCGGGACGAAGGCTCTCGACCAAGGCGAGGAACTCGCGCCGGCTTTCTTCCAGCCGCGCCAGCAGTTGGTCGCGGTTCTGCTCGGGGTTCTCGGCAGACACGTGCAGATACGGTGAAGCGTCCTAGGCGTCGAGCAAACGAAACGAGCCGACTTCGGTCATCTCGACGCGCGCGGGCATCTCTTCGCACCGCGAACGCACGCCGGCCGTGAAAGCCTGGAATGCGTCGAGCTTGTTCAGCGGATTGTTGTCGTGGCCGTCAGTCACAACGAAGTGAATGAAGGTCTGGCCATCGCTGCCCTTGAACGCGCCGTAACGCAGTCCAGAAGGCTGTTCGCGCGCCAGCTGCTCGAAGACGCGCCTGATCGCCGTTTCGTTCTCCGCGGCCCGGTCGGCGTGAACCTTGTAACGCACCATCGCAACTTGCCTCGTCATGGCACTGCTCCTGTTGAGGATTGCGCTAAGACGAATGAGGCATCAAAAAGGATGCGGTGGCACTGACGGCTACCGTATTGGAGCGATGACGCATCCGACCGTGACGGTGGCGGGGTCGGAGCGAATGCGGGTCAGTCCGTGGGGTCCCTATGCGCGCGGCGCCTCGATCAGAATCGCGCGAAAGTCGTTGACGTTGGTGAGCGTCGGCCCGGTGATCACCGAGTCACCCAGCGCCTCGAAAAAACCATGGCCGTCGTTTTCGGCCAAGCGATCCTTGGGTCGCAAGCCTTTGGCCCACGCGCGCGCCAGCGTATCGGGTCCCATGTAAGCGCCGGCGATCTCTTCCAGGCCATCGACGCCGTCGGTGTCGCCTGCCAGCGCATGAACGCGCGGATTGCCATCAAGAGCAATGGCCAGCGAAAGCAGAAACTCGACATTGCGGCCTCCGCGGCCGTTACCGCGCACCGTAACCGTGGTCTCCCCGCCGGAAAGCAGGACGCAGGGCGCCGCGATCGGCTGTGCCCGCGCCGTCACTTGCGTCGCGATGCCTGCAAACACCTTGCCGACATCGCGTGCTTCACCTTCGAGCGCGTCACCGAAGATGTAGGGCGTGTAATCCGCCTCGCGCGCGACGGCGGCTGCGGCTTCGAGCGCCATCTGCGGCGTGGCGATCATGCGTGTCTGCGTGCGTGCAATGCGCGAATCGCCGGGCTTGATCGATTCGCCGCGGCCGCTTTCGAGCACTTCACGCACGGCAGCCGGCACCTCGATGCCGTAGCGGCGGATGATGGCTAGCGCGTCGGCGCACGTTGTCGGGTCAGGAACCGTCGGCCCCGATGCGATATCGATCGGGTTATCGCCCGGAACGTCGGAGATGAGCAGCGTCAGCACGCGCGCCGGAAAACAGGCTGCCGCGAGTCGCCCGCCCTTGATCGCGGAGAGATGACGCCGCACGCAGTTCATCTCGCTGATGGTCGCGCCGGACTTCAGCAGGGCACGGTTCACCGCCTGTTTGTGATCCAGCGTCAGTCCCGGTGCGGGCAGCGGCAAAAGCGACGAACCGCCGCCGGAGATGAGACACAACACCAGGTCATCCGCGCGCAAGCCCTGCACCAGCTTCATCATTCGCTCTGCAGCGGCGAGACCGGCTGCGTCGGGCACTGGATGCGCCGCTTCGACGATTTCGATCGGCTCGCACGGGACCGCGTAGCCATAGCGCGTCACCACCAGCCCCGACATGGCGCCGCGCCAGTTGTCTTCGACCGCGCGCGCCATCGCGGCCGACGCCTTGCCGGCGCCGATCACGATCAGGCGTCCGTTGCCGAGGGCTTGCGCAGTTGGCATGTGCGGCGGAATGCAGCGCGCCGGTTGTGCCGACGCGATCGCGGCATCGAACATGGCGCGCAGCAGCGCGCGCGCGGTTGACGAACCTGGATTCATGTCGGGAGTTGATGAACGACTGATCTAAGGAGGCCTAGTCCGGCCAGCCGGCGCAAACGACTAGCCGGCCTTCTGCCCGATCTCGAAGTTGGCGAGTTTCTCCAGCGCACGCACCATCGCGGAGTGATCCCACGCCTTGCCGCCGTGAGCACGGCACGCGTTGAACAACTCTTGTGCAGTGGCCGTATTGGGAAGCGAAACACCGAGCGCGCGTGCGCTCGAGAGCGCGAGATTCAGATCCTTCTGATGCAACTCGATGCGAAAGCCGGGATTGAAGGTGCGATTGATCATGCGTTCGCCGTGCACTTCGAGGATCTTCGAGGACGCGAAGCCGCCCATCAGCGCCTGCCGCACTTTGGCCGGATCGGCGCCGGCACGCGCGGCGAACAGCAGCGCTTCTGCCACGGCTTCGATGTTCAGCGCAACGATGATCTGGTTGGCGACCTTTGCCGTCTGGCCGTCGCCATTGCCGCCCACCAGCGTGATGTTCTTGCCCATCAACTCGAACAACGGCTTGACGCGCTCGAACGCGCTGGTCGGGCCGCCCACCATGATCGACAGCGTGGCGTTCTTGGCCCCGACCTCGCCGCCGGACACGGGCGCATCGAGGTAAAGCGCGCCCAGATCGTTGACCTTCTTGGCGTATTCCTTGGTGGCGATGGGCGAGATCGAACTCATGTCGACCACGATCTTGCCCTTGCCCAGGCCCTGGGCTACGCCGTTGTCGTCGAACAGTACGGCGCCGACGTCGGGCGTATCGGGCACCATGATGACGACGATCTCGGACTTCTGAGCAACTTCCTTGCCGCTTCCGCAGAGGATGGCGCCGGCCTTGACGATGTCGTCCGGCACTTTGGTGCGCGTGTGGACGAACAGCTTGTGCCCGCCCTTGATGAGATGGCCGGCCATCGGCGCGCCCATGATGCCCAGGCCGACGAAGCCGACGTTCAAAGATGTGCCCATGACAGCTCCTGTGGAATCGATCAAAGCGCGAAGCGCTGGCGCCAGCCAAGGCCCGCTTCGGTGTTGGTGAGCGGCTTGTATTCGCAGCCGATCCAGCCCTTGTAGCCGATCCTGTCGAGGTGGGCCAACAGGAACGACCAGTTGATTTCGCCGGTGCCGGGTTCGTTGCGTCCCGGGTTGTCGGCGAGCTGCATGTGCGCGATGCGCGCCAGGTACTTCTGCGCCGTGTTGGCGAGTTCACCTTCCATGCGTTGGGCGTGATAGATGTCGTACTGGACGAAGGCGTTGTCGGCGCCGACGTCGTCGAGAATGCGCACGGCCTGTTCGGTCCGGTTCAGATAGAAGCCCGGTATGTCGTAGTAGTTGATCGGCTCGATCAGCAGCTTCAGCCCTGCCTTCTTGAATTCTGCCGCGGCGTACTTCAGGTTGGCGACGAACGTCGCGCGCAACTTCGACTCTTCGACTCCCGCCGGCACTTTGCCGGCGAGACAGTTCAGCTGTGGCGCACCGAGCACGGTCGCGTAGCTGATCGCCTTGGCCACGCTCTGACGGAATTCATCCATCCGATCCGGATGACATGCAAAACCGCGCTCGCCTCCCTCCCAGTTGCCGGCCGGCAGGTTGTGCAGGACCAGCTTGAGCCGGTTGGCGTCGAGCCGCTGCTTGATTTCCTCTGCGCTATTACCGTACGGGAACAGGAACTCAACAGCTTCGAAGCCGGCCTTGGCGGCGCGTTCGAAACGATCCAGGAATGCCACCTCGGTGAAGAGCATGCTGAGGTTGGCAGCGAAACGGGGCATCACAGTCTCCTTGGTTCTAATCAAGCAGTGCGACGGCCGTCGGCACGTCGGCCTTGCCGGCGGCAAGTTCTTCGAATTCGACCACGTTGTCGATTTCGGTGCCCATGGCGATATTGGTCACGCGCTCGAGGATGATTTCGATCACCACCGGTACCTGATATTGCGCCATCCACGCTTCGGCTTGTTTGATAGCGGGTGCGATCTCTTCCTGCCTGTGCACACGGATCGCCTTGCAGCCCAGGCCCTCGACCACCTTGACGTGGTCGACGCCGTAACCACGCGCGACCTCCTCCTCGGGCGTGTTGATGTTGTCGAACCCCAGCTGCACGCAGTAGTCCATGGTGAAGCCGCGCTGGGCCTGGCGGATGAGTCCGAGGTAACTGTTGTTCACGACGATGTGAATGTATGGCAGCTTGAATTGCGCGCCCACCGCAAGTTCTTCCAGCATGAACTGGAAATCGTAGTCGCCCGACAGCGCGACGATCTTGCGCAGGGGATCGGCCGCGCGCACACCGAGTGCTGCCGGCACGGTCCAGCCGAGCGGGCCGGCCTGGCCGCAGTTGATCCAGTGGCGCGGCTTATAGACATGCAGGAACTGCGCACCCGCGATCTGCGACAGGCCGATGGTCGAGACGTAGCAGACGTCGTCGCCGAAGGCGCGCACCATGCACTGGTACACGCGTTGTGGTTTCATCGGCACGTTGTCGAAGTTGGTCTTGCGCAGGTAGTCGAGCGAAGCCTTGCGACCCTGGCACTCGGCCACCCATTTCGACCAGTCGCGTAGCTTGCCGGCCTTCTTCCATTCGCGCGCCAGTTCTACAAAAAGCTGCAGCGCGGCCTTGGCGTCGGAGACGATGCCGTAGTCCGGCGCGAACACGCGGCCGATCTGCGTCGGTTCAATATCGACGTGGATGAACTTGCGACCCTTGCAATAGACCTCGGGCGAGCCCGTATGGCGATTGGCCCAGCGATTGCCGATCCCGAGCACGAAGTCGCTCGCCAGCATGTTGGCGTTGCCGTACCGATGACTGGTCTGCAGCCCGCACATCCCTGCCATGAGCGGATGGTTGTCGGGAATCGTGCCCCAACCCATCAACGTCGGGATCACCGGGATGCCGGCAATCTCGGCAAATTGCACCAGCAGGTCGGATGCGTCCGCGTTGATGATGCCGCCGCCGGCCACGATGAGCGGTTTGGCGGCGCCGTTGAGCATCTCGAGCGCGCGTTCGATCTGCTTGCGCGATGCGGAGGGCTTGTAGACCGACATCGGCTCATAGGTGTCGATGTCGAATTCGATCTCGGCCATCTGCACGTCGAACGGCAGATCGATCAGCACCGGGCCGGGCCGGCCGGAACGCATCAGGTGAAAGGCCTGCTGGAACGCACGCGGCACCTGCGCCGGCTCGAGCACGGTGGTGGCCCACTTGGTGACCGGCTTGGCGATCGAGGCGATATCGACCGCCTGGAAGTCTTCCTTGTGCAGCCGCGCACGCGGTGCCTGGCCGGTAATGCACAGGATTGGAATGCTGTCTGCTTGTGCGGAATAAAGGCCGGTGATCATGTCGGTGCCCGCGGGACCGGACGTGCCGATGCATACACCGATGTTGCCGGCGCGTGCGCGCGTGTAACCCTCTGCCATGTGCGACGCGCCTTCGACGTGGCGCGCCAGCACGTGCGCGATCGTCTGCCGTTCACGTAGTTGGGCATACAGTGGATTGATTGCGGCGCCGGGCACGCCGAAGGCTTGCTGCACGCCTTCTTTTTCCATCACCAGTACCGCGGCCATTGCGGCCTTCATCTTTGCCATATCTCGCTCCTTTGCCGTTTGCAAGATGGTCGGCTGCCCGCGCGCTGCTGTGAATCCCAGGGTGGCGATAACTGCTATTCCGTGGCGGAATGTGGGTGGTTATAGTCGCCCGCATGGACCGAGTCGCCGGCGTACAGCTATTCATCCGTGTCGTCGAGACCGGCAGCTTCAGCAAGGCGGCCGGGGAACTCGGCATTACGCAGCCGACCGCCACCAAGGCGGTCGCGTCGATGGAATCGCGCCTTGGTGCACGTTTGTTGCATCGTTCGACACGCGGCGTGACGCCCACCGA
>DASQAE010000723.1:0-6801 GCA_035635915.1 Burkholderiaceae bacterium
CGGCGCGACTGACCGAGGCACTCGACGCGCTGGGCCGCAGAAGCGAAGCCTTGAACCTGCTGCGGCGGAATCTGCTCGATACGCCGTCGATCGACCTGCTCGAAGTCGCGCATCAGCGGGTCGTGGAGTGGGAAGGGCCCGCGGCGGCCGAACAACTGCTGCGCGAGGAGCTGAAACGCCATCCTTCGCTGCTCGGGTTCGAGCGGCTGCTGGCCGCGCGCAGCGCGGCGGTCAAAGGCGATGCCGAGCTCGATCTGCTGCGCTCGCTGATCCACACGCAGACGCGCAAGCTTGCGCGTTATCGCTGCAACAAGTGCGGTTTCCGCGCACGCGAGTTCCACTGGCAGTGTCCCGGCTGCACGAGCTGGGACAGCTATCCGCCGCGGCGTATCGAAGAACTGGATGCCGCATGAGGGCACTCGCGCTGCTCGCATGCGTCGCGAGCCTCATCGGGTTGAACTGCGCTTCTGCGCAGGAGATCAACACCGCAACCCGCGCCGAGCTGGAGCAGTTAAACGGCATCGGTGTGACCATGGCAGAGCGCATCCTGATCGAACGCGAGCGCGCGCCGTTCAAGAACTGGGGCGACCTTGAACGACGCGTGAAGGGCATGCGCGGCGCGCGCGTGCAACGCCTGCAGGCGCAAGGAGCAACGGTAAACGGTGAACGCGAGCCGCGTCTTGAAAAGCACGACGAACGCAAGCCATGACGTTTTCCACTGTCGAAGCCACGATCGGCAATACACCGCTGGTGCGCCTGCAGCGCATCGCGACCGCCGAGAACACACGCCGCGGCAACGTCATCCTCGGCAAGCTGGAAGGCAACAATCCGGGCGGCTCGGTGAAAGACCGGCCGGCGTATTCGATGATCCAGCGTGCCGAAGAGCGCGGTGAGATCAAACCGGGCGACCGTTTGATCGAAGCTACCAGCGGCAATACCGGTATCGCGCTCGCAATGATCGCGGCCATGAAAGGCTACCGCATGACCTTGATCATGCCGGATGACCTCTCGGCCGAGCGGCGCGCGAGCATGCAAGCGTATGGCGCAGAGTTGATTCTTACGCCGGCGGCGCGCGGTGGCATGGAATACGCCCGCGACGTGGCGCTGGAGATGCAGGCGAGCGGCGAGGGAAGGGTGCTCGATCAGTTCGCCAATCCGGACAACCCGCGCGCGCACTACGAGACGACCGGACCGGAAATCTGGCGCGACACGGACGGCCGCATCACGCACTTCGTCAGCGCGATGGGCACGACCGGCACCATCATGGGCGTCGGCCAGTATCTGAAGGAGAAGAACGCGGCAATCCAGATTGTCGGCGCCCAACCCATGGAAGGCTCGCGCATCGCCGGCATTCGCAAGTGGCCGGAGGCCTACCTGCCGAAAATTTTTGATCGTTCGCGTGTCGATCGCACTGAGTACGTGTCGCAAGCGGACGCCGAAGTGCACGCGCGGCGTATGGCAGCCGAAGAGGGCATCTTCGGCGGCATTTCCTCAGGCGGCGCGCTGGCGATCGCGCTTCGTATTGCCGCCGAAGTCAACGACGCGACGATCGTGTTCGTCGTGTGCGATCGCGGCGATCGGTATCTGAGTACCGGAGTTTTCTCGAGTTAAATGTCATCGCGCGCGGAGCGAGGGATCTCGGACCGCAAACAATCGGAAGCGGCTGCGCCTGACGGGCCGCTTCGAGCGACGACTGCGGGTCGCGCCAGGCGGCGCCCGGCAGTCCACTCAACCGTGGCGGTCGTCGCTACGCGCCGACTTCACTTGTATCTTTCGCGTTCGCAGCCGGTGCGCCAAACCCGTCCTTCACTTGAGCACCAACTCGTAGCGCAGCTCTCGGTCAACGCGCCGGCCCTTTCCACCTCACCGTGTAGCCCGAACAGTTGTCAATCATGAACATCAATCCGCAAGTAAGGGCAGCGAGCGGCGCGCAGCGTCCGAACGCTGGTATTGACGTCTCCAAAGAGAGTCTGGACGCCTGTTGGAGCGCTCAAGAACAGCGCTTGAACAATGACGCCGAAGGATGGAGCGAACTCGTCAGCCGGCTTTTGCAGGCTGGCGTGGACTTGGTAGTCGTTGAAGCAAGCGGCGGGTATGAACGTGGCCTGGTGCTGGCACTGCAAGCGGCGGGCATCCTTGTGGCGCGTATCAATCCTCGCCAAGGGCGCGACTTTGCGAAGTCGTTAGGTTTGCTAGCCAAGACCGACCGGCTGGACGCGCGCGGGCTGCGCGACTTCGCCGACGTGCTAGCTCGCCATCCGGAGCGCCAGAAGTTCATCACCGCCTTGGTGGACGAGCAGCGTGAAGTGCTCAGCGGGCTGATGACGCGGCGTCGCCAGTTGGTCGACATGCGGGTCGCAGAAACGAATCGGCTGGAACACGCGGGCCCACGCGCCACCAAGAGCATCCGCAGCGTTATGAAGTTGCTGGATCGGCAATTGGCCGAGATCGATCGCGACATCGACGAACACCTGGACTGCCATTTCAAAGCGCAGCGCAAGCTGCTTGACAGCGTCAAGGGTGTGGGCGCGGTCACGGTCCTGACCCTGCTGGCCAGCCTGCCGGAGCTCGGGACGTTGGGCCGCAAGCAGATCGCCAAGCTCGTTGGCCTTGCGCCGCTAGCCGATGACTCTGGCAAGCGCAGAGGCGTGCGACGCATTTCGGGTGGCCGGGCACCGGTGCGCGCGGCGCTCTACATGGCGACGCTCTCAGCGATGCGATACAACCCCGCGATCGCGGCGTTCTACAAGCGATTGTTGGCTGCTGGCAAGCCGAAGAAGGTTGCCATGGTCGCTTGCATGCGCAAGCTGCTGACCATCCTGAACGCAATGCTCCGAGACGGCGTCATGTGGGACGCCGCAAAGCATCTTCAAACAGCCCGAGCTGCTTGACTTGAAGCACAGTTGCTGCGCTGCTCGGTCCGGGGTCGCGCCGCGTACCTTGTATGGTGTCGGTGCTGGGGTGGAGAGACCCGCGTAACGATCGGCCGCAGCAACGGACCGACCAAGCGAGAGTTCTCCCGCCCCGCCTTCCAACGTCGATAAGGAACTGAGCGGCACCCGAGCGGGCGACCGCCGATCTGCAGGCAAGTCAACGTGGAAGGGGCGTGCCACCCCAGCGTCTCGATTGTCGGATTGCAGGAGGCGCCATGCAAGTCAACCCGGTGTTTGTTGGAGTCGACGTAGCCAAGGCTACGCTAGTGATCTGCATTCATGGCACAGCCACACGCGTGAAGCTGGCCAACGAGGAAGCGGAGATTGAGCGCTGGCTCGAGACGCTGCCCGCCAACGTGGTCGTTGCGATGGAGTCGACGGGTCGCTATCACGCGGCGTTGGCGCGGCAGGTCCATCGCAGTGGCCGCGAGGCGTATGTGCTCAACGCCAGGGATGTTTATTTCTACGCCAAGGGGATTGGAACGCGCAGCAAGACGGATCGAGTGGATGCGCAGGTTATTGCCCGTTATGTAGCCGAGCACCACGGCGCGTTGCACGCGTGGAAGCCGGGTAGCGATGCGCAAGTGGCGCTGCAGACGCTGTTACAGCGGCGAGCGCGCTTGGTGACGCATCGGGTAGCGGTGCGTCAATTGCTGCGAGGTGTGGAGGGACTGGACGAACCAGCGCAGGACCTGGAGGAACAATTCGAACGACTGCTCGAGCAGATCGACCGCCAAGTCGACACGTGGGTGGCCAGCGAGCCCGATCTTGCGCGGCGCTGCCGCTTGCTACGCACCATCACCGGGATAGGGCTGCAGAGCTCGGCGCTGCTGACGGCGTTGCTCAGCCGCATTCCGTTTGCCAACGGCGATGCGCTGGTGGCCTACAGCGGACTGGATCCGCGTGCCAACGACTCCGGGCCAAAGAATGGTCGGCGCAGATTGTCCAAGCGCGGCAACGCGGACCTGCGTCGACAGTTGTATCTGGCGGCTTTTTCGGCCAGTCACAGCAAGGCTCTCGGCCCGCTTTATCGCTCACTCAAAGCCAAAGGCTTCAAGACGACCGAGGCGATGGTGATCTTGGCGCGCAAGCTACTGCGAGTTGTCTGGGCGGTCTGGAAAAGTGGCAAACCATTCGATCCAACTCGCTTCGCGTCGCCAGTGACTTGCGCGCAAACATAGAACCTCGCTTCGTTCGCTGCGCTCTCTGCGCTCGGACAGACGCGGCGAGTCAGAGGTACGAAGCGCGCTGCGCGCGCCGACCCCGGCCCTGTGCTGCTCGTCGCCACAGAATTTCGCCCCTCCGGGCACCGCCTGCCGCTCCAGCACCACCGCGGCATGCTGGCATCGAAGGGCGAAGATGGTGCCGCAAAGGTGCGTTCGGGCCGGTTGCGGCGGGCGTCTGAGGCGCCGAGAAGCGCAGGGCTCATGGCCGCGCGCGCAGCGCGCATCTAACGTCTGACTCGTCGTAGCTGTTTGAGCGGAGTGAGCGAAGCGAACGAAGCGAGTTCTGCGACGGGCCATGAGAACGAGCATCGCAGGGCAGTCGGTGCGCAGCACCGACCGCCTCAGTCGACCGCTGCTGCCGGCCCGGACGCACCTTTGGTGCACGGACCTGGAAGGCTGAGGTAGCTCTCTATTTCTGCCTACCGCCTCGTGCGCAACACTGCCATCAAAACCGACCGAGACTCCTCGCTGGCGGCTCGGAATGACGGTTGGACCCCGTTAACATCGCCTTCATGCTGCGCACATCCCTCGATGCCCTGCCGCCTTCGCGTATTCGCGAAGTGGCCAATGCCGCGCTCGGGCGCGCGGACATCGTCAAATTCTGGTTCGGCGAGGGCGACCTGCCGACACCAGCGTTCATTCGCGAGGCCGCGAAAACCGCACTCGACGCCGGCGACACTTTCTACAACCATAACCTCGGCATTCTCGAGCTGCGCGAGCAGCTCGCGCAGTACGTCAACACGCTGCGCGCGCCCGCCACGCCGCTCGACGCGGACCGTATCGCGGTGACCAGCGCCGGCGTCAACGCTTTGTCGTTGATCGCACAGGCGCTGCTCGATCCCGGCGACCGGGTCGCGATCGTCACGCCGGTCTGGCCGAACGTGACCTCGATCCCGCGCATTCTCGGCGCGGAAGTGGTGCGGGTTCCGCTCGACGAAAGCGCCGGCGCGTGGTCGCTCGATCTCGACCGCCTGCTCGCCGCTGCACAAAACGCGCGTGCCATCGTCGTCAATTCGCCCAACAATCCGACCGGCTGGACCATGACGCAGTCGCAGTGGGATGCGTTGTTTGCCTACTGCCGCAAGCATGGCATCTGGCTCATCAGCGACGACGCGTACGAACGCCTTGTCTACGATCCCGCGACTTCGATCCGGACGGGAAACCGCGTGCACGCACCCGGCGTGCTGGCGCAGATCGATCGCGACGACCGTTTCATCAGCGCGAACACGTTCTCCAAGTCCTGGTCGATGACCGGCTGGCGGCTGGGATGGCTGATCGCACCGCGCGGGTTCATCGCCAACTTTGCCAAGCTGGTGGAGTTCAACACCTCATGCGCCCCGCCGTTCATCCAGCGCGCCGGCATCGTTGCACTGCGTGACGGTGACGCGCTGATTGAAGAGACCGCGGCGCGGCTGCGCCGCGCGCGCGACCTGCTGACGCAGCGCCTTTCCGCATTGGCCAACGTCGAGGCCGCCGCCCCGGGCGGCGCGATGTACATGTTTTTTCGTGTGCGCGGTCGCAGCGACGATTCGCTCGCTTATGCGAAGTACCTCGCCACCGAGGCCGGTCTCGGCCTTGCGCCGGGCATCGCGTTCGGCCCGGAAGGCGAAGGTTATTTGCGCTGGTGCTTTGCAGCGAGCGAATCGCTGATCGAAGAAGGCGTGCGCCGGCTCGCGCGCCACATTGCTGCATAGTCCGACCGGATCTGCCTTGTTTCCGTGAGGCGGGTCTGCACCTGGGTTCGGTTCGAACTCGCGCAAGCTACTTGAATTCGCGCGTCAGGAGGGCGAAGCTCGCGGCCACAACACAAACACACAAGGGGACAGCGATGGCCGGCTCTTCGTTTCGTACGTGGGCACCGATTTCTTCCGTCGCACCTTTCGCCGTCACCTTGGCGATGTCGCTGCCGGCCGACGCACGTGTGGTCCGGATCGTCATCGACGACGTACAGCCGCTTGTTACCGCCGCTGGTCAGACGCTCGCCTACGAGCAGATCGCGGGCCGGGCATTCGGCGAGCTTGATGCACGCGATCCGGTGAACGCGATCATCCAGGACATCGAACTCGGCAAGAGTTCCGATGGCAAAGTCCACTACGTCGCCACCTTCGTTTTGACCAAGCCGGTCGAGCTGAGCAACGCCAGCGGCTTGATGTGGCACGACGTGCCCAATCGTGGCTCCCCGCTCGTAATCAACGTGGCCGAACGCAACTTCGGCGACATCGGGCTGGCAAGCGCATGGCAGGGCGACAACTCGGGCGGCACTGCGGTGCGCAGCACGATGCAAGTCGGCGGCCGCCACTGGCTGCAGGTCCCGATCGCGCACCATCGCGACGGCTCGACGATCACCGGCGACGTGCTCGGACGCATCGTCAACCGCGCAGGCATCGACTCGCAGCCGATTCTTGTTCAATCCAATCCGCTGCCCTATCAACCGTTATCGCTCGACACGCGCAAGGCGAAACTGGTGACGCGCGCGCATGAAACGATGGAAGGCGTGGTAACCGGCGAGACCGTGGTGCCGAGCTCCGACTGGGCGTGGGCCCACTGCAGCGCGAGCGACGTGTTTCCTGGAACACCGGATCCGACGCAGATCTGCGTCAAAGGCGGATTCGATGCCACCAAGTTGTACCAGGTGACGTTCA
>DASQAE010000724.1:0-1649 GCA_035635915.1 Burkholderiaceae bacterium
TGTTTCGTAGTCCTGCTGCCAGGTGGTCACGTTTTTCCTCCATAACCCGCGAATTGAGCCTGCCATTCGGCCAGCTTGGCGACCGACACGCCGATACCGCCGCAGACTTCGACCAGGATGCGCCCGAAGCGCTTGAAGAGATTTGCGTGCACGTCCAGTGCGGCGAGCGTGGCACCGCACGCGGGTTCGACGAGCAGGCGCCACGCATCGGCGAATTTCACGCACGCCGCCACGGCGTCGGCATCGCTGACGGTCAACGCAACAATTTCGTGTTCGCGCGCGAGTTCGACCGCGCGCCGGCACACGCGTTTGGCGCCCAGCGTGGTCGCAATGGATGTCAGCTTTGGCAACGTGACCGGCTCACCGGCATGCAACGCGGCCGCATAGGACGCCGCACCTTCGGTTTCGATCGCGATTACCGGCACATCGCGCAGCCCGTTGCGCTGCAGGCCCGTAACGATGCCCGCGAGCAGACCGCCGCCGCCGACGCAGCAGGCAACCGCATCGAACCTCCAGCCGTCGGCGCAGCATTCGTCGATCAATGTGGCATGGCCGTCCCAGATATCCGGATCGTCGAACGCATGCAGATAGGCCGCGCCGCGCGTTCTGGCGAGCGCAAGCGCGTGTTCGTTGGCTTCGTCCCAGGCGGCGCCGAACACGATCACCTGCGCGCCCAGCGCAGCGATGCGCTCGCGCACGCTGGCCATGGTCGACTCCGGTACCACGATGCTGGTCGGCACTTGCAGGCGCGCGCCGGCGTGCGCGGCCGCAAAACCCGCATTGCCGCCCGAGGGGCAAACCAGTTCGCGCGCGCCACGTGCCACCGCACGTTCCGCGGCGGTGCCGATGCCGCGCATCTTGAACGAGCCGCAGGGTTGAAGTGCATCCAGCTTCAGAATGAGCGGACGCCCGGCGCGGCTGTAGTCGGCCGGCGCAGGCAGTGCAGGTGTGTGCGTGTGAAGCGCCAAGGAAGGAAATGCGCTGCGCGCCTACATGGTTTCCGAAAAGTATTCACGACCGATGAGCATGCGGCGGATCTCACTGGTCCCTGCGCCGATCTCATACAACTTCGCGTCGCGCCACAATCGGCCGGTTGGATAGTCGTTGATATAACCATTGCCGCCGAGGATCTGGATCGCCTCGCCGGCCATCCACGTCGCTTTTTCTGCCGCATAAAGGATCACGCCGGCGCAGTCCTTGCGCACCGCGCGCACGTGCTCCCGCCCGAGTCGATCGAGGTTCTTGCCGACGGTATAGACGTATGCGCGGCACGCCGCGAGTGTCGTGTACATGTCCGCGACCTTGCCCTGGATGAGCTGGAATTCGCCGATCGGCGAGTTGAATTGCTTGCGCTCATGGATGTAGGGCGTGACCACGTCCATACACGACTGCATGATGCCGACGGGGCCGCCGGCGAGCACAGCGCGTTCGTAGTCGAGCCCGCTCATCAGCACTTTGACGCCGCCGTTGACGGCGCCGAGCACGTTTTCCGCCGGCACCTCGCAGTTGTTGAACACCAGTTCGCCGGTGTGCGAGCCGCGCATTCCAAGCTTGTCGAGCTTCTGCGCGACCGAAAAGCCCTTGCAGCCCTTTTCGATCAGGAACGCGGTGATGCCCGACGCGGCGAGCTCGGGATCGGTCTTGGCATA
>DASQAE010000725.1:0-5630 GCA_035635915.1 Burkholderiaceae bacterium
GCCGGCATCGCGCTCACGACCGCGGTGGTTTCGACGCTGGCTGGAATTCCGGTGCGACCGGACGTGGCGATGACCGGAGAAATCACGCTGCGCGGGGAAGTTCTGCCGATCGGTGGCCTGAAGGAGAAGCTGCTCGCAGCACTGCGCGGTGGCATCAAGACGGTGCTGATCCCCGAGGAAAACGTCAAGGACCTTGCAGAGATTCCTGATCTCGTCAAGAGCAGGATGGAAATCGTTCCCGTCAAATGGATCGACAAAGTGCTCGAGATCGCGCTGCAACGTCAACCGATGGCACTCGAGGAGGCCGATCCCGCGCCGGCGCCCGTGCCGGTGCCTGCTCCTGCAGATGCTCCGCAACCACAACCCGGCGGTGTCATAACGCACTGAAGTGCACACGCGATCATGCAGAACACTGCGTGATCGCGTGACTTCACTCGCACGGCATCGCCGTACTGTGGGCGTTGACCGTTTCGTCGCTTGACAGTCCAAAATGCGCGCGGTTGAATACCCGGAGCGATTGCCTCTCACAACAACACTGCACGGTTACGCGGCGCTGGCGTACGTTGGCGCTCTCCCTACAAACCAACGACGACGACAATCCGAAGAGGGGGTCTAAGTGAACAAAACTGAGTTGATCGATCACATCGCACGCCAGGCCGATATTTCAAAAGCAGCAGCGGGTCGGGCGCTCGAGGCGGTGGTCGGCGGCATTGGCGGTTCGCTGAAAAAAGGTAAGGCAGTGACGCTCGTAGGCTTCGGTACGTTCATCGTTGGTAAACGCGCGGCGCGCACCGGCCGCAATCCGCGCACCGGCGCATCGATCAAGATCAAGGCGGCCAAGGTGCCGAAGTTTCGCCCTGGCAAGGCCCTGAAGGATTCGCTAAACTGAATCTTTTGCTTAGCGGCAGGTCGGTAGCAGGCCACTGAGGGTGTTTAGCTCAGTTGGTAGAGCGGCGCCCTTACAAGGCGTAGGTCGGGAGTTCGAGCCTCTCAACACCCACCAGCCCACCCGCCGCAAAGAAGGTGCGTTGCGCGGGGAGTGGTAGTTCAGTTGGTTAGAATACCGGCCTGTCACGCCGGGGGTCGCGGGTTCGAGTCCCGTCCACTCCGCCAAGAATGATGAACTGAGGCAGCAAGGCGAACACTGGTTCGCCTTTTTTGTTGCCACCGACCGCCACGTCGGAGTGTTTGTCGCTGTTACTCCAATGGGTGCCGCATGTTCGATTCCATACGTAGCCACCGTCGCTGGCTGATGCTTTTCTTAATGCTGCTGGTGTTTCCTTCGTTCGTCTTCTTCGGCGTACAGGGATACAACCGGTTCATGCAGGGCGACCAGGCGGTCGCGCGGGTTGGCGGCCAGCCGATAACGCCGCAGGAATTCGATGCCGCACAGCGGCAGCGGCTCGACCGCATGCGCGAAATGCTGGGTCCGAACTTTGACCCGAAACTTTTCGATACGCCGCAGGCGCGCGCCAGCGTGCTTGATTCACTGCTTGCCGAAAAGGCGCTGGCGCAAGAAACCGCAAAAGCCAATGTTTCTGTTTCCGTGGACCGCATGAGATCCGTCATCAACGCGATTCCGGAGTTCCAGAAAGACGGCAAGTTCAGCTACGAGCGCTACAAGACGCTGCTGGCAGCGCAAGGCCAGGACGAACACCTGTTCGAACAACGCGTGCGTACCAACCTGGTTCAGCAGACGCTCGTGCGGGCACTGGCTGACTCCTCCTTTGTTCCGCGCACCTTGGGCGACAACATCCAACGCCTCGCTGACGAAGAGCGCGAGATTCGTGAGCTGCGCTTGCGCGCCGAGGACTTCGTTACACAGGTGAAAACGAGCGAGACGGCGATCAACGACTACTACACCGCGCACCGCGCCGAGTTCGAGACGCCCGAAAGCGTGCGCGCCGAATACATCGTGCTGACACTGGACTCTGTTGCGGCGCAGATCACTGTTCCGGAAGGCGATCTACGCACCTACTACGACCAGAACAAGGCGCGCTTCGGCCGCGAGGAACAGCGGCGCGCAAGCCACATCCTGTTCACGTTCGGCGACAACGGCACGGCCAAGGACAAGGAAGGCGCGCGCAAGATCGCGCAGGACGTGCTTACAAAGGTGCGCGCCAATCCTGCGGACTTCGCCAAGCTTGCGAAGCAGTACTCGAAGGATCCCGGCTCGGCAGCCAACGGCGGTGATCTGGGCCTCTTCGGTCGCAACATGATGGTGAAGCCGTTCGAGGAAGCCGCGTTCAGTCTCAAGGACGGCGAAATCAGCAACCTGGTCGAATCGGACTTCGGTTTTCACGTCATTCGCGTAACCGAGATCAAGCCGGCTCAGACGAAACCGTTCGAGGAAGCACGGGCGGAGATCGAAACCGAGTACCGGCGCCAGCAGGCGCAGAAGAAGTTCGCCGAAGCGGCAGAGATCTTTACCAATACCGTTTATGAACAAGCTGACAGCCTCAAGCCGGTGGCGGAGAAGCTGAAGCTGCAAGTCCAGGTCGCGGAAAACGTAACGAGGCAGGGGATTCCCGCGCGGCCCGGTACGCCACCGGTGTTCATTCCGCGGCTGACGGAAGCGTTGTTCGCGCCCGACGCGATCAAGAACCTGCGCAATACCGAGGCGATCGAGACCGGTCCCAGCACGCTCGCGGCCGCGCGTGTTGTCGAATATCGGCCGGCGGCGTTGCGTCCGCTGGAACAAGTGCGCGAGCAGATCCGTGTACGAGTCGAACGCACGGAAGCAGCACGCCTGGCCAAGGAAGCCGGCGCGAAAAAACTGTCCGAGCTTGCGACCGCCGCGAACGATGCCGGCTTCAGCAAGGCGCGCACCATTTCACGCTCCCGCCCCGAAGGCCTGCCAGAAGACGCCGTGAAGGCGATCATGCGAGCACCCTCGGACAAGCTGCCGACCTACGTCGGGTCCGACCTGGCTGGCGGTGCATACGGCGTGTTCCAGGTCTTGTCGGTCAAGATGCCGGCGCAACCGGATGCCGCGCGCAAGGAGCAGCTCGCGCGCAGCTTGCAGCAGACCATTGGTGGCGGCGACGACGCGGCCTACATTGAAGCGCTCAAGACCAAGTACAAGGCGGAAGTACTGCGCGCCGACATGATGGTCGAAAAAAACGCGCCGCCCGCGGCCAAGTGAGCGGGTGGCCGACTAGGAGCTCCTAGCTGCGGCCAGTGCCTGCGCTGCCGACGCGTACGCGTCGGGCGCGCTGCGTGCAAGCGTCACCACGTGGGCTGCAGCGCTGTGCGCGAAGTTGCGGTTGATCGAGCGCAGGTAAGCCGGATCGTAGTGCTCGAGCAACAGGCGCTCGACCAGCTGGTCCCACTGGCCCGCGGCCACAAGCGTCTTCCACTGCTCGACCCGCTCGCGACCATGCAACGCAACCAGGCAGTTCAGCTGCGCCAGCAGTTGCTCCGGGTCGCGCTCGAAATGAACATACTCGTCGCGTAGCAGCTTCACGCGCTCGGCGATCGGCAGCTCGACGCGCACGCAGGGTGAAGCACGCATCGCCGCGATCAGCGCGTCCGGCACACGCAGGTCACCGACCTTGCGGCTCTCCGATTCAACGAACACCGGAACGTCGCTGCGCAACGAGCGCAGCGTCGACCAGATGCGTGTCTCGAACATCTTCTGCGACGGCTGCGGGAGACTGGGCAGGCCTCCGAGCACCGAGCCGCGGTGATGAGCGAGCTGCTCCAGGTCGAGCACCTGTGCACCTGCCTGCGCGAGTTGCTGCAGCAACCGGCTTTTTCCGCTGCCGGTCGTGCCGCAGACGACATGGAAAACAAGACGGGCAGGCAGCCCGGCCAGATCCTGCATCACGTGCCGGCGAAACGCGCGGTATCCGCCTTCCAGCTGGCGCGCGGGCCAACCGATACGTGCCAGCACGTGCGTCAGCGCCGCGCTGCGTTGGCCGCCGCGCCAGCAGTAGACCAGCGGCCGCCAGTCACGCGGCTTTTGCGCCAGCTCGGTTTCAACGATTGATGCGATGTTGCGCGCGACCAGAGCCGCGCCGCGGCGGCGCGCGTCAAACGGTGAAACCTGGCGATAAAGGGTGCCGACCTCGACCCGCTCGGCGTCGTGCAGGACCGGTGCGTTTATCGCACCTGGAAGATGATCATCGGCGAACTCGCCTTCGCTGCGCACGTCGAGCAGGGCATCGAACCGCGTCAGATCCTGCAGCACCTGCTCGCACGAAACAACAGCGCGATCCGCGATCAACGGTTGCCTCGCGTTTCGAGCAACGGCTGCAGGTGCGGCCATACGTTATCGAGCATCTTTTGCTGGGCTCTCACCGTCGGATGGATCCTGTCGTTTTGGAACAGGTCGGTCTGATCCGCAAATCCATCCAGCAGGAACGGGGCGAGCGATGCCTTGCGCTCGCGTGCGACGTCGGCAAACATGCCGAAAAAACGCTCGGTGTAGTCGCGACCATAGTTGGGAGGAATGCGCACTCCGACCAGCAACACGCGCGCTCCGGCCCCGCGGCTAGCGTCGACCATCGCAACCAGATTGTCCCGCATCGTCGGCAGCGGAAGACCGCGCAGCCCATCGTTGCCACCAAGCTCGATGATCACGACCGCCGGATGATGTTGTGTCAACAAGGCAGGCAGGCGCGTGCGACCTCCGCTGGTGGTCTCGCCGCTGATGCTCGCATTCACGACGTTATACTGCGCCGCGCCTTTGGGCCCCAACGTTGCCACCTTGTCGGCCAGCAGCTTGACCCAGCCGCTATCGCGCGGCAGCCCATATTCCGCCGACAGGCTGTCGCCAAGCACGAGCAGCACCGGCGTGTTCGTTTGCGCGAACGCGACCGAGCAAAGTGCCAGCACAAGCGCAAGGCACCACCGGTGAAGTCGGATTCCAGGAATCATCACGGGAAAATGGCGGATCGCCGATGACGATCAACGCACTTCAAGCGCAGGGACTGACGAAAATCGTGCAGGACGCCACGGGCACCCTGACGATTCTCGATGATATCAACCTCGCTATCGCGGCTGGCGAGACGGTTGCGATCACCGGCAGCTCCGGCTCAGGCAAATCGACCCTGCTTGGACTGCTTGCCGGTCTCGACGTTCCGACGCGCGGCACCGTGCATCTGTTCGGCCACGACCTGTTCGCGCTCGATGAAGACGGGCGTGCGCGCATGCGTGCAACGCAGATCGGTTTTGTGTTTCAGTCGTTCCAGCTGTTGCCGCATCTGAACGCGCTGGAGAACGTGCTGTTGCCGCTGGAACTCGCGCGGTATGCGCCCAGCGGCGACGAGAACCCGATGCAAGCGGCGACCCGCATGCTCCAGCGCGTTGGTCTCGGCCAACGCCTCGCGCACTATCCGAAATACCTCTCGGGTGGCGAACAGCAGCGCGTGGCTCTGGCGCGGGCATTCGTGGCACGCCCGCCGATCCTGCTCGCCGATGAACCGACCGGAAGCCTGGACGCACACACCGGCGAGGCCGTGATCGAACTGATGTTCGGACTCAATCGCGAGGCCGGATCGACGCTGGTACTGGTCACGCACGATCTGGAAATCGCAGGACGCTGCATGCGCAGTGTCGAACTGCACGCTGGGCAGTTGCGCTCAGCGTGAGTCGCCGATACGCAGCTCGATCAGTCGCGACACGGC
>DASQAE010000726.1:0-2429 GCA_035635915.1 Burkholderiaceae bacterium
CTTCGCGCGCTTCGATCAGGCTGGCGAGATTGAAATAGGCGATCGCAACGTTGCTGGCGAGTTGCACCCGCGCTGCCTGCACGTCGGCTTGCACGGCGCGCAGCTGGCCAATGCTCGATTCCAGCGCCGCACGCTGGCGGCCGAAAAGATCAAGCTCCCAACTGGCCGCAACCTGGGCGTTGTTCAACCAGAGCGTCGACCCTGCGAGCGGCGGCGGATAAATGCCGTTCTCACTGATGCGTTGATTCGTAAGGTCTGCTGAACCATCGACACGCGGCAGGCGCGCGGCACCGGCTGCATCGGCGGCCGCTTGTGCGAGTTGCAGGCGTGCCTGCACGTTTTTCAGGCTCGGTTGACCGGCGAGCGCCTGGTCGACGAGCCGGTCCAGATCGGCATCGCCGTATTCGCTCCACCAGCGTGCGGTCGGCCACGGCGTTTGCGTGGGTGTTGCGCCGTACGCGGTTGCCTCCGACAGCGCATGCGTCGGGCGAATGCCGCCGGGATTGGCGCATCCCGCCAACAACACGGTGGCGCCCGCGAGCAGCGCGACGACGCCTCTGACTGCGATACGAGGTTGCAGGTGTTTCATCGCTTTTAAGTTTCAGTGGTTTCTGCCTGCAGCGCGGCGCCGTTGGCGGCGAGACGTGCAAGCAGCTTGCGTAGTTGTTTCCACTCGGCTTCGCTGAAGCCGCGCAGGAAATCGTTGTTGACCGCGGCCAGCACGTGCGGCACTTTTTCCGCCGCGGCTTCGCCCGTCTTCGTGAGGCTTAGATGGACGACGCGCCGATCCTCATCTGAACGCAGGCGCTCGATCAGGCCTTTGGCCTCCAGCCGGTCGACCATGCGCGTGATCGCGCCGGCGTCGATATCCATTTCGCGTGCGAGCTCGATGGCCGTCGAAGCCCGCCCAACTTTGAGCAGCCAGAGCGGCTTCCACTGCGCATCGGTGAGGTCGTACTTCGCCATGCGCGCTTCGACCTCGCGCCGAAAGTGCGTCACCAGGGCGAACAGGTGGTGCCCGATGCTGTCGCCCATTTCGTAACGAGTGCCGTCATAAAGCGGGCATGGTTTGGACGCGGTCATTGGTTTTTCCTCAAGCCCCTACTGCCGTGACAACAATTGGCATGGCAATAGTTGACTAGGCAAAGTTTGCCTTAGCAGGCAAGTCAGGTCAAGCCCGCGCGCCGGCGGCTGGCAGGAAGCTGACTAGGAATGGGGAAACGTGATCACGTGATCGGCATCCAGCCGAATGCCGATTTTTTCGCCGATGGCGTGATCGTGGTGGCTTGGTACGAGCGCCAGGACTTCACGCCCGCTCGCGAGGCGCAGGGTATATATAAAGTCGCCGCCGCGAAAAATCTTGCGCACCACCTCGGCGGTTTGCGCGCTGGCGTCGTCGTGGACGACGTCGTCCGGCCGCAACAACACCTCGACGCGCGCGCCGTCTGCACAGATCGCGCATCCGGGATCGCACGGTGGCGGGGTGTTGCCCTTGAGTTCGCCGAGTTCGATCGCCATGCGGCCGCTGCCGATCACGCGTGCGGGTAGAAAAACACCCTGGCCGATGAAGTCGGCGACGAAGCGGGTCGCGGGCCGGTGATAAAGCTCGTAGGGCCGATCCCATTGCTCGAGCCGACCCGCATTCATGACACCGATGCGATCCGCCATCGCAAACGCTTCCTGCTGATCGTGCGTTACCAGGATGGCGCTCGTGCCGCTGTCCTTGAGGATCTGCCGCACCTCGGCGCCCAGACGCGCGCGCAGATCCACATCGAGATTCGAAAACGGCTCGTCCATCAGCAACAGACGGGGTGCCGGCGCAAGCGCGCGGGCGAGCGCGACGCGCTGCTGCTGTCCGCCGGAGAGTTCGTGCGGGTAAAGGCGCGCTTGTGCCGCCAGACCGACCAGTTCGAGCATAGTGCGCGTTCGCGGCGCGCGCTCTGAGCCGGCAAGACGACGTAGGCCAAAGGCGACGTTGTCTTCGACACGCAGATGCGGGAATAGCGCGAAGTCCTGGAACACAAGGCCGACGCCGCGTTTTTCCGGCGGCAGGTTGTGGTGTACCGAGGCGACCAGGTCGTTGCCGATCTGTATCGTGCCGGATGCGACCGGAAGAAACCCCGCGATCGCGCGCAACAGCGTCGTTTTGCCGCAGCCCGAAGCTCCGACGATGCAGCCGATATCGCCGAGCGCCAGTTCGAGCGACAGATCGTCGACCACGTTGGCGCCTGCGCCGCTGTAGACCACGCGCAGCGCTTCGACTCGCAGGATGAGTGGGTTCATTTGTGCGCGCGCCGGTAACGAATGATTATAGTTTTCGGTCTGACGATCCGATTCGAACGGCGCGGCGATTCTTTCTCGATGGCGACTCCGGACCTACCCGACGTGCGCGGCGCAGGTGTGCTGAGATCGGTCGTCAGCGCTGAGCG
>DASQAE010000727.1:0-1947 GCA_035635915.1 Burkholderiaceae bacterium
GTGCCGGAGAACGCTTCGTCGGAAGCGATCGAAGCGGTGCGCAAACGCGCCGAGGATCTGGTCGCGCAGGTCCGTAGCGGCGCTGACTTCGCCAAACTCGCGGCCAGTTTCTCCAGCGCTTCGGAAGCGCTTGGTGGCGGCGAGCTCGGGTGGCGCACGGCCGAACGCCTGCCTACGCTGTTGCTGGATGCGGTGAAGGAGTTGAAGCCCGGCGAGCTCGGGCCGATCGTGCGCAGTCCGGGCGGTTTCCACGTTCTGAAGCTGGTGGGCAAGCGCTCTGCGGTGGAGGGCAAACTCGCCACCGGGCCGGTGCAGCAGACGCGGGTGCGGCACATTCTCCTGCGTGTATCTGAGGTGACGCCGGAGTCCGACGTGCTACGGCGCCTGACCGATCTGCGCGAACGTGTGATGAAAGGCGGGCAGGACTTCGGCCAGCTTGCACGGCTGCACTCGGTCGATCCGAGTGCGACCCGCGGCGGCGACCTCGGCTGGATCTATCCTGGCGACACCGTGCCGGAGTTCGAGCGGGTGATGAACACGCTGAAGAACGGCGACGTAAGCGAACCGATCCAGACGCCTTTCGGCTGGCACCTGATCCAGGTGCAGGATCGCCGCACTGAGGAATCGCCCATGGAACGCAACCGTTTCTCGGCGCGCCAGGCGCTGCGCGAGCGCAAAGCGGACGAGGCCTACCAGGAGTGGCTGCAGCAATTGCGTGATCGGACCTACGTCGAACTCAAACTGGACGAGACCTGATGCGCAGGCGCGCCTGCGCGCGGCTCGCCTGATCGCACATGCGGATCGCCGTCACGACGGGTGAGCCGGCGGGTATCGGCCCGGAGATTTCCGTCGCGGCACTGGATGCGCTGGCGCCGGACGTGGCGGTCACGCTGATCGGCGATCGAGACCTTCTCGCGCAACACGCCGTGCCCGTCGGTGTGACCATCGAACCGGTAGCGCTGGCGGTGCGCGCCTCGCCCGGCCAACTCGATGCACGCAACGCCCGCTACGTTCTGGCCACGCTCGATCGAGCAATCCGTGGATGTCTGGGCGGCGAATTCGATGCCGTGGTTACAGCGCCAGTCCATAAGGGCGTGATCAACGATGCCGGCGTCGCATTCACCGGTCACACCGAGTACCTGGCAGAGCGCGCAGGAACGCCACGCGTGGTGATGATGCTTGCGGGCGCAGTTGCCTGGGGACAATTGCGCGTCGCCCTCGCGACAACGCACCTGCGGCTTGCCGACGTTGCGACCGCGCTGACCCGCGACGGCATCGCGGCGGTCCTCGACATTCTGGTGCGCGACCTGGTGCACAAGTTCGGCATCGAGCATCCGCGCATCGCCGTCTGCGGGCTCAATCCGCATGCTGGAGAAAGCGGTTACCTGGGGCGCGAGGAAATCGAGGTGATCACTCCGGCGATCGAGCTGGCGCGTGCGCACGGTGCAAGCATCGAAGGACCATTTCCCGCCGATACGATTTTTGTTCCAGCGCTGGCGCAAGGTTTCGACGCAATCGTGGCGATGTATCACGACCAGGGGTTGGCACCACTGAAGCTCGCAACGTTCGGCGGCGGCGTCAACGTGACCCTTGGTTTGCCGTTCGTGCGCACATCGGTCGATCACGGCACCGCGCTCGACATTGCGGGCAAGGGCAAGGCGGATGCGGGCAGCATGCGATCGGCACTCGCGTTGGCAGTCGAACTTGCTCGACGTGCGCGGCGCAGTTGACGGAACGTAGAGCGCGCTCATGCCGGAAGGCCATCGCGCTCGCAGGCGTTTTTCGCAGAACTTCCTGCATGACCGGCACTACGTCGAGCGCATCGTCGCGGCGATAGCGCCGCACACCGGACAACATATCGTCGAGATCGGCCCCGGGCTGGGCGCCTTGACCGAAAAACTCGTGGCGGGCGCTGGACGCATCCGATGTGTCGAGATCGATCGCGAC
>DASQAE010000728.1:0-5513 GCA_035635915.1 Burkholderiaceae bacterium
GAATCCGCCGACCGGCAGCGCGGGACTGGCGAGATGAAGCGCAGCCAGCAACGCCTTCAGCCGCAGCTCGCGGCCGAGATCGGGCGCCGCGACGGGTCTCACTTGTGACCCGCACCGCTTTCGGCCGCCAGCGCTGCCAGGCGCTCGCGATGGGCTTCGATCGACAGCTGCTCGCCTACCGTGGCGGCCGGGTCCGCATGCACCGGATCGCCATGGGAGTGGCCACCATGGTAGGCACCGGGTTCCGGATCGAACGGTATCTGCAGGTGCTCGATGCGCGCGCCGAGCGACTGCAGCAGACGTTCGAGCACTGGGTCGGGCTCGATCAGCACCTGCTCAGCGGCAAGACATGCTGGAACATGCCGGTTGGCGAGGTGATACACCGCTCGCAGCAGCATCAGCGGTGTAGGCGCGCTGATACGCGTAACCGCTTGTGCCGCCGCGACCACATGAACGACCGCTCCATCGTCCGCGGCGAGCAGCGTGCCGTCGCGCATCACCGTGCCGCGCGGCAACAGGATCGCAACCGCGGTGCCATCGGTGCAGACGGCCGCGAGTCGGCTCTTCACCCGCTCGGCGTAAACAAGATGCAACTCATGCGTCGCGGGCGCGGGTGCAGTCGAGTCGTGTAGACGCGTACAGCGCAGCGGCATGCGGATCTCTAGAACAAAAAGTAGCGCTGCGCCATCGGCAATTCGCGCGCCGGCTCGCAGTCGAGCAGAACTCCGTCGGCGTGCACCTTGTAGGTTTCAGGATCGACGGTGATCTTTGGCGTCAGTCCGTTGTGGATCATGTCGCGTTTGCGCAGCTTGCGCATGCCACGCACGGCAACCACGTTTTTCTGCAGTCCGTAACGGTCCGCAACCCCCGCCTTGAGCGCGGCTTGCGAAACGAACGTCAGCGAGCTGCGCGCAAGTGCTCCTCCGAACGCGGCAAATTGCAACCGGTAGTGCACCGGCTGCGGCGTGGGGATCGATGCGTTCGGATCGCCCATCGCAGCCGCGGCGATCGAACCTCCCTTCAGGACGAGGTAAGGTTTGACGCCAAAAAAGGCCGGCTTCCACAACACCAGGTCGGCCCACTTGCCGACTTCGATCGAGCCCACTTCGTGCGCGATGCCGTGCGTGATGGCCGGATTGATCGTGAACTTGGCGATGTAACGCTTGATGCGCGCGTTGTCGTGGGTTGCGGGGTCGGACATGCCCTGTTCCGACAACGCGCCGCGCTGCAGCTTCATCTTGTGCGCGGTCTGCCACGTGCGCATGATCACCTCGCCGACCCGCCCCATGGCCTGCGAGTCCGAACTGATCATCGAAAACGCGCCGAGGTCGTGCAGGATGTCTTCGGCGGCGATCGTTTCCTTGCGGATACGGCTCTCGGCGAACGCCACGTCTTCGGCGATGGCGCTGTCGAGGTGATGGCAGACCATCAACATGTCGAGATGTTCGTCGAGCGTGTTGACCGTGTATGGCCGGGTCGGGTTGGTCGACGACGGCAGCACGTTCGCCTCGCCGCATACCTTGATGATGTCGGGCGCGTGGCCGCCGCCTGCGCCTTCCGTGTGATACGTGTGGATCACGCGCCCCTTGAAGGCGCGGATGCTCGACTCGACAAAACCCGCTTCATTCAGCGTATCGGTGTGAATCGCCACCTGCGTGTCGGTGCGATCGGCCACATTGAGGGCGGCATCGATCGTCGCCGGCGTGGTCCCCCAGTCTTCGTGCAGCTTCAGGCCGATCGCACCGGCCTTGATCTGCTCGAGCAGCGGCGCTTCCAGTGCCGCATTGCCCTTGCCGAGAAAACCCAGATTCATCGGGAAACCGTCGGCTGCCTGCAGCGTGCGTTCGAGGTGCCATGGCCCGGGCGTGGTCGTGGTGGCTGCGGTGCCCGTTGCAGGCCCGGTGCCGCCGCCGAGCATCGTCGTCACGCCGCTCATGAGCGCTTCTTCGATCTGCTGCGGGCAGATGAAGTGGATGTGCGAATCGATGCCGCCTGCAGTGACGATAAAACCTTCGCCCGCGATGATTTCCGTCGCCGGACCGATGACGATCGTGACGCCGGGCTGGATGTCCGGATTGCCGGCTTTGCCGATCGCGCCGATGCGTCCACTCTTGAGCCCGATGTCCGCCTTGACGATTCCCCAGTGATCGATGATCAGCGCGTTGGTGATCACCGTGTCGGCGCAGTCCTTGCTCATGCGCTGCGATTGCCCCATGCCGTCGCGGATCACCTTGCCGCCGCCGAACTTCACCTCTTCGCCGTAGATCGTGAAGTCCTTCTCTACCTGGGCAATCAGCGCGGTATCCGCGAGCCGCACCCGATCACCGACCGTGGGTCCGAACATTTCTCCATAAGCCTGGCGCGAAATCTTGAGCGTCACTTTTTCGCCCTCTTGATAGGTTTCCCAACCGTTCTCACCCTCCCCCGCTTGCGGGGGAGGGCCGGGGTGGGGGCACCGTTTGAACGGCCAGGCTTATCCAAAGCCCCCATCACCTTCGAATTGAACCCATAAACGATCCGATCCCCCGCGAGCGCAACCAGCTCCACCTCGCGCTGCTGCCCGGGCTCAAACCGCACCGCCGTCCCCGCCGCGATGTTCAAGCGAAATCCGCGTGCCGCCGCGCGGTCGAACTGCAACGCCTCGTTGGTCTCGAAAAAATGAAAATGCGATCCGACCTGGATCGGCCTGTCGCCGGTATTCGCGACGTTGACCTTCACTGTTTTGCGTCCAGCGTTGAGCTCGATCTCTCCCGCCTGCAGCATCAGCTCGCCTGGAATCATCGTTGCCTCACTGAATCGGTTGATGCACCGTGACCAGCTTGGTGCCATCGGGAAACGTCGCCTCGACCTGGATGTCCGGGATCATCTCCGGCACGCCTTCCATCACGTCGCCGCGCGCGAGCAGCGTGGTGCCATGACTCATCAGGTCGGCGACCGTGCGGCCGTCGCGGGCGCCCTCGAGGATGGCCGCGGTGATGAACGCCACCGCCTCGGGGTAGTTGAGTTTCAGTCCGCGCGCGCGCCGGCGTTCTGCCAGCAGCGCGGCGGTAAAGATCAATAGCTTGTCCTTCTCACGCGGCGTCAGTTCCATGGACGGTCCTCGTTCTTAGCGACGCAGCTTGCACGAACCGCGTCAGGTCGACCAGATGCGTGGTGCAATCGCCGCACGCCCGGCGAACACACGCGGCCGAGCTCGTACCCAGAAGTGCTGCAGCGCTGCGCGCACGATCGCGGTGGTAGAGCCGAGCGCACGCGCAAGCAGCAGGCGCGGTGCCAGTCGCGTCACGGCCGCTTGCCGCGGCAGGTTTTCGCGCACCAGCTCCAGATCCGTATCGCTCCAGAGTGGTCCATAAGCCCACAGGCAACCGAACACGGTTTTGCCCGCGAGCCCGACCGGTGACTCGAGCAGTGCGTCGCCGCCGGCCACGCGCGTGCGTTCACTCCAGACCAGCTCAGCGTCGGCGTGCAGGCGGATCGTCTGCGCGAACTCTCCGCGCTGGAACGACTCGCCGGCGGCTGTGCGACCGAGCGCGACGACGTCCCAACCGATGGTCGCGGCATTGCCAGTCAGAGCAATCTCGAGCGTCGAATCGACCAGTGCCTGATCGAAAACGATCGTCTCCTGCGGCAGCCATTCGAGCCGCCCCTCTTGAAGGTCGAGTTTGACCGCCTGCGATGCGCGCCGGCCGTCGGCTTTGTACCAGCGGGTTGCGCCCGGCGTGGTCAAGAGCGCATGCGCATTTGGCAGGCAGCGCGCACGGATCGCCAGCGCATCACCGCCCGCAATTCCACCCGGCGGATGAACGACGATGGTGTGGCAGACGGCGTCGCCTTCCGGGTAAAGCGCCTTTTGCACTTGCAACGGGCCGTCGTGGCGTCGCGAAACAACAGTACGGCCTGCGGCCGCTTCGTAGCGCAGGTCGAGCGATGCATCCCAGGACAATGGCACAGGTTCAGATCGAGATCAGTGCGCGCACATTGTCCGCTTGCATCGTCGATCCTGCACCCGCATGAGTGATCTGCCCGCGCGCCATGACGGCATAGGTATCCGCGAGCGACTCGGCGAAGTCGTAGTACTGCTCGACCAGCAGCACCGCCATCTTGTTCTTGGTCAAGGCGCGGATCACTGCGCCGATCTCCTTGATGATCGACGGCTGGATGCCTTCGGTCGGCTCATCGAGAATCAAGACGCGTGGATTGGCGGCCAGCGCACGGCCGATTGCCAGCTGTTGCTGCTGGCCGCCAGATAGATCGCCGCCGCGGCGTTTGAGCATCTGCTTGAGCACCGGGAACATCTCGAAGATCGATTGGGGGATCTTGCGCGCAGCCGCCCCGCCGACAGGCGCCAGCCCCATCAACAGGTTCTCCTCGACCGACAGCCGATTGAAAATCTCGCGCCCCTGCGGCACGTATCCGATGCCGTGCCGCACCCGTTGGTACGGGGCCAGGCCCGCGAGGTCGGTGCCATCGAACCGGATCGAGCCGCTGCGCGCTGCCACCAGGCCCATGATCGTCTTCAGCAATGTGCTCTTGCCGACACCGTTGCGACCCAGCAGCACCGTGCAAGCACCTTCGCGCACGACGATGTCGACGTTGCGCAGAATGTGGCTGCCGCCGTAATACTGGTTGAGGTTTTCGACGCGCAGCATCTCGCGCCTGCCCTCGGCGCTCGTGACCAGCGGCACTGGAGGCGGCAGCTTCGTCATCGGCCGAGATAAACCTCGATCACGCGATCGTTCTCCTGCACGTCGGCCATGCTCCCTTCGGCCAGCACGGAACCTTCGTGCAGCACCGTCACCTTGCGCGCGATCCTGGCGACGAAGTCCATGTCGTGCTCCACCACGACGAGCGAATGCGCGCCCTCGAGCTCGAGGATCAACTCCGCCGTACGCTCGGTCTCGGCGTCGGTCATGCCGGCGACGGGTTCATCGAGCAGGATCAGCTCCGGCTCCTGCACCAGCAGCATGCCGATCTCGAGCCACTGTTTCTGACCATGCGAAAGCGAACCGGCGAGCTGCCGCTCGGCGCCCTCGAGGCGGATCGTCTTCAGCGTGCGTGCGATCAGCGCCCGCTGCTCAGGCGTCAGGCGCGCGAATAACGTCGGCCGTACCTGCTTGTCCGTCTTCATCGCCAGTTCCAGGTTCTCGAACACGCTGTGGTTCTCGAACACGGTCGGCTTCTGGAACTTGCGGCCGATGCCAAGGCGTGCGATCTCGGTCTCGGGCAGGCGCGTGAGATCGAACGTCTGGCCGAAGAACGCGGTGCCGGCATCGGGCCGCGTCTTGCCGGTGATGACGTCCATCATGGTGGTCTTGCCGGCGCCGTTGGGCCCGATGATGCAGCGAAGCTCACCACGCTCGATGGTGAGGCTGAGCGAGTTGAGCGCCTTGAAACCGTCGAAGGAAACCGTGACATCCTCGAGGTAGAGGATCGGGCCGTGCGAGGTGTCGACGCGCTCCGGATCGAGGATGTGGCCGTAACCTGGCGCGGCGGGTCCAGCGCGCATGCCGGCA
>DASQAE010000729.1:0-9666 GCA_035635915.1 Burkholderiaceae bacterium
AAATAGCGCTCGGCCCGATGTCTGATTGTTACAAGACCGACGCCACGCTTGCGGTCGAGCAGGGCGACTTTGATCGCGCTGTCGCACGCGGGCGCGCGCTGGTCGCACGCTTCGAAGCGGAGGGGCTCGGCGGCAGCCGCCAGCATCTGTACACGCTGACGACGCTGCAAGGCATCTATGTCGATACCGACCGCGACGGCGACGTGCTGGCCATGCACACGCAACTGGAGGACGCACTGCGCGCCCAGGCTGCGCTGGATACGACGCGGCATATCGTGGTCAACGATCGTCGTGTTATCTCGCTGGTGCGGCGCGGGCAGTTTGCGCTGGCGCAGGAGGTGATGCGCGGCGTGCTCGATCGTGGCTCAGCCAAGAACCCGATTCCCGCGGTGTTTCGATCGGGGATCGGACGCAAGCTCATCGTCACGGGCGCCATCGACGAGGGCATCGCCCTGACACTGGCCCAGTTGCCTGAATTGGAAAAGGACAGCCAGCGCAATCAGGTCTACTTCGCCCGCTTCGCCATCACCGAGGGCTACCTGATGCAAGGCAACGTCGCAGCTGCGGGCGAACAACTCGCCGCTCTGGTGAAGGCCATGGCGGATGGCCGTGCGGCGGCGCGCGAGCGGGCCGAGCTCGCGCGGCTGCAGGCGCTCTATGCACTCGCGCGTAACGATGTCGCGGCCGCGCAAATGGAAATTGCGACCATGCAAGCTTTTGCGGCATCGCTGCCGCGGCGCGCGCGCACCGAGGCATTACGTGCGGACCTGACCGTCGCGCAGGTTGCCATCGCGCGTGGTGACCGCGCCGAAGCTGCGAGTGCGCTCGAGCGCGCCGCAGCGGCGGAGCGCGCATCGGCAGGGACGCAACCGGTGCAGGGCGAGAGCGCATGGCGCGGCGACATCTTTCTCATGCGTGCAATGCTCGATCGTGGTGCCGGCGCGGCGGCGCCCGCGCGTGAGAACGCGCGCAAGGCGCTCGAGCAGTTTGCATCGACACTGCCTGCCGGACACCCGTGGCGCCGCCAGGCGCAGGCGCTTGTCGAAGCTGGCTCGACCTAAATGGCCTTGATCGACCACGAACGGTGGTTGGCGCTTAGTCCGCTGCTCGACGAGCTGCTGGAAGCGGACCCGGACGAGCGCGCAGTCCGCCTGGAAAAGATCCGCCGCGACGACGCATCGCTGGGCGAGCATCTCGCCCAACTTCTGGCGCGGCAGGCCGAAGTCGAGACCGCGCAATTCCTCGAAGGCTCGGTGCTGCAGCAGCATGGCGCAGCCACCCTGGTCGACCAGGTGGTCGGCAGCTACACCCTCGAGCGCATGCTCGGCCAGGGCGGAATGGGCAGTGTCTGGCTGGCGCGACGCAGTGATGGACGTTACGAGGGGCACGCGGCGGTCAAGTTCCTGAACCTGGCGTTGCTCGGCCACGGTGGACTCGAACGATTCGAGCGCGAAGGCAACGTGCTGGCGCGACTTGCGCATCCGAACATCGCGCGCCTGCTTGACGCCGGGGTCATGGCCGGCCAGCCATACCTCGTGCTCGAGTACATCGAAGGCGAGCCGCTCGATCGTTACTGCGACCAGCGCATCCTGCCCATCGATGCGCGGGTGCAGTTGTTTCTCGAGGTGCTCGCGGCCGTTGAACACGCGCACCACAACCTGATCCTGCATCGCGACCTGAAGCCGTCCAACATCCTGGTAACCGGCCAAGGTGGCATCAAGTTGCTCGATTTCGGCGTCGCCAAGCTGATGCGCGACGGGACGCAACCAAGCGGCGCAACCGAACTGACCGAAATCGGCGGCCGTGCGTTCACGCCCGAATACGCCGCGCCTGAGCAGGTGCAGGCGGCAGACGTAACCACGGCCACCGATGTGTATGCGCTCGGTGTCCTGCTGCACGTTCTGCTCGTCGGAGCGCATCCAACCGTGCGCGAAGCGGACACGCCGGTCGAGCAGCTGCGCGCCTTGCTCGAAACCGAAGCACCGCGCGCGAGCGATACCGCGTTGCACGCCACCGCGGAAACCGCCCAGTTGCGCGCGACAGCCGCGCTGCAACTCGCGCGTGCCTTGCGTGGCGACCTGGACAACATCATCGCCAAGGCACTGAAGAAATCTCCTTCCGAGCGTTATCCGACGGCAGCGGCGTTCGCCGCCGATCTGCGCGCTTACCTGAACCATGAACCCATCAGCGCGCGCCCGGATGCGCCGGTTTACCGGGTGCGCAAGTTCGTGCGCCGTCATCGCCTCGCCGTGGGCGCGGCCGCGGTGACCGTGCTGGCGCTGGTCGGTGGCATCGTCGGCACGACGTGGCAGGCGATCGAAGCGCGCCGGGCCCAGGCGCGCGCCGAGGCGAGCGCCGCGGAAGCGCAGCGCCAGAAGACCGAGGCGGAGTTCGAGGCGCGTGTCGCGCGCGCCAATCACGAATTCGTGAGCCAGCTGTTTGGCGATGCGATGCGTGGCGGCGAAAGCACGCGCATGCAACAACGCCTGGACCGCGCGCGCGTGATGCTGCGACGACGGTATCAGGACGACACGGACATCCACGCCATCCTGCTGTTCCAGTTGGCGGGGCGCTACGCCGAGCTGCAGGACTCCAGACGCGAAGCGGAAGTGATGCAAGAACTCGAGGCGCTCGCGGAGCGCAACCGCAAGCCGGTGTTGCAGGCGGCGTTGCAGTGTATTCATGCGTTCGACCTGCTGCACGAACGCAAGCTCGATGAAGCCGCGCCGTTCCTCGAACGCGGTCTGGCCTTCGCGAAGAGCGCAGCCCAGCCGCTGGATGACCTCGAGTGCGTGCGCGCCGACAGCATGATGGCCGCGCTGCGCAACGACCCTGCACACGCGCAGCAGCGCATGAACGAGTTTCTTGCCCTGCTCGAGCGCAGCGGACGCGGGCGCACCCGCGGTTATATCGCCGCGCTCGGTTCGCTCGCCTACGTGCAAGCACTTGCCGGCGAGCTGGCGCCGGCCCTTGTAACGACGCATCGCTCGATCGCGCTCGAGGAAGCGCTTGGCAGCGGAGAAACGCTGGGCGCCACGGTCGATTTCGAGCGTGCCGCGTCGCTGCTCATGGATCTCGGTCGCGTCTCCCAGTCCGCCGACGCGGACGAGCAGCTCGCGCGCCGGTTCACGGATGCCGACGAAGAAGTACCGACCGGCATGCGTGCGGGGATCGCGCGGCGCGCGCTGGTCAGTGGCAAGCCCGAGAAGGCAGTAGCGCTGCTGCGCCAGCTGGTCCCGTTCTTCGAGAAGGAAGGACCGGAGTCTCATGTCCGCGGCGCGATGCTCGATCTGGCGGACGCGTATTGGCAGCTACGGCGGCCGGCGGAAGCGGAGGCGATGCTGCGTCGGTTCGACGCTCGCCTGGCGCGTCGGCCCGCGTTGCCGCACGAAGCCGCCGAAGCGGCGCGCTTGCGCGGACTGCTTGCGCTGGATCGGCGCGAGATCGCGCCCGCACGAAAACACGCCGACACGCTCGTTGCCGCGCTCGACGCGGGGCCGGGATTCAAGCGCGCAGCGCTGCTCAAGGGACGGTTGAGCGCAAGCTGGATCCTGCTCAAGACCGCCGACGTAGAAGGTGCGCGCCAGCAGGCTGAACTCGCGCTCACCCTTGGAAAAGCCAAAACGCTCGACGATCAGCCGAGCGCCTGGGTAGCCGCTGCCAACCTGCTGCTCGCGTACGCGCAAGCGGCGGGCGGTGATGCCGCGTCAGCGGCGCAGAACCTCGACGTCGCCCGCAAGCAGCTCGACGCCTCCGTTGCCACGGAGCATCCGCTGCGCCGCCTTGCCGCACTATCGGTCGACGGCAGAGCGCCCTGAAAGCACTTCAGGGCAGCGGGCGCGCGTCGGCGAGCGCGATCATGCCGCGCGCCATGCGATAGAGGAACCAGAAGAAGGTCAGCGCGATGCCGAGGCCGCCGATGGTTGCGGCACCAACGGTAGTGAAGATCGACGCCCAGTCGATCTTCAGGCTGAAGGTGTCGTATTCCCATTGGCCGGCGCTGGCGACCTGGCTCACGATGTCCATGACTAGCGGCCACACACCGATCAGCACCAACACGAAAAAAAACAGATACGCCAGCTGCGAGTACCAGAACGACCGAAGCATCCAGCGGTGGTGCGAGTCGATGAATCCGGCTTCGGGATGGCCGCGTTTGCTGTAGGAAATTATCAGTGCGATCAACGCCGGCCACAGCAGGACGGCTGAAAGCGTGTACAGAATGTAAGCAACCCATGCCGCCGTGAACTCCTTGGTCGGAGGAACGGCGGACGGAGCAGCGGCCGCAAGTGGCGTCGACATGATCCGATAGTACAGCCGCGTCAGTGCTATCACGTCGCTTGCACCGACCCCGCGCCTGACACCGAATGAAACGGGGGCCGCAAAGGAACCACTATTGATACCCTTCGGCGCATGCTGTCGCGCACGCCCGAGTCCCTGCTGAATGACGTCTTCGGATATCCGCAGTTTCGCGGTTTCCAGCGCCAGGTCATCGAGACCGTTTTGGCCGGCCAGGACGCGCTTGTTCTGATGCCGACCGGCGGCGGCAAGTCGCTCACCTATCAGATCCCGGCGCTGTTGCGCAAAGGCGCGGGCGTCGTCATCTCACCGCTGATCGCGTTGATGCAGGACCAGGTGGCAGCGTTGCACGAACTCGGTGTGCGTGCGGCGTTCCTGAATTCGACGCTCTCGTCGGGCGAGGCGGCTGCAATCGAGCGCCGATTGCGTGGCGGCGAACTCGATCTCGTCTACATCGCACCGGAACGCCTGATGACGGAGCGCGCGCAGCGGCTGCTGGGTGATCTTGCGGGCGGCGACGGGATCGCGTTGTTCGCCATCGACGAGGCGCACTGTGTCTCGCAGTGGGGCCACGATTTCCGGCCGGAGTATGGCCAGCTTTCACTTCTGCGCGAACGCTTTGAGGGCGTGCCACGCATCGCGTTGACGGCGACCGCCGACGTGCCTACCCGGCGCGAGATCGTCGAACGCCTGCTCGTGGACGCGCGTGTGTTCGTCGCCAGTTTCGATCGGCCCAACATCCGCTATCGGGTGGTGGAGAAAAACGATCCGCGCAAACAACTGGTCGACTTCATCCGCAGCGAACACGATGGCGACGCCGGCATCGTCTATTGCCTGGCGCGCAACACGGTCGACGAGGTGGCGGTGCACCTGAATGAGCACGACGTACCGGCGCTGCCGTATCACGCCGGCCTCGATGCCGGCGCGCGCGCCTCCAACCAGGCGCGCTTCCTGCGCGAAGATGGCCTCGTCATGGTGGCCACGATCGCGTTCGGCATGGGCATCGACAAACCGGACGTGCGGTTTGTCGCGCACTTGGACATGCCCAAGAGCATCGAAGGTTATTTTCAGGAAACAGGCCGCGCGGGGCGCGACGGCGCCCCCGCGCAAGCCTGGATGACCTATGGCCTTGCCGACGTGGTGCAGCAGCGCCGCCTCATCGAGCTCTCCGAGGCCGATACCAACTACAAACGCCTGTCTTCCAGCAAGCTCGACGCCATGCTGGGCCTTGCAGAAAGTGGCTCGTGCCGGCGCGTTCGCCTGCTGGCGTATTTCGGTGAAACCAGCGCAGCGTGCGGCAACTGCGACAACTGCCTGGAGCCGCCCGAGCTGTGGGATGCCACCGAAGCCGCGCGCAAGTTGCTCTCGTGCATCTATCGCTGCGAACGTGCGAGCGGATTCGCTTTCGCCGCGACCCACGTCATCGACGTGCTGCGCGGCAAGGAGACCGAGAAGACGAAGAAGTTCGGCCACGAAAAACTCTCGACCTTCGGCATCGGCGCCGACCTCGCCGAGTCCGAGTGGCGCCTGCTGTTACGGCAATTGGTCGCGTTGCACCTGGTGGAGGTCGATCACGAGACGTTCAATGTGCTGCGCCTGACCGACGCGAGCCGGTCGGTGCTCAAAGGCGAGCAGCGTATCGAGCTGCGGCGCCACGTAGCGAAGCCCGCACGCGGCAGGCGTAAGGCCACCGTCGCTCCAGCGATGGGCGCGGCGGACGCAGCGCTGTTCGAACGGCTGCGCGTTTGGCGCGCCGACATCGCCAGGGAACACGGTGTGCCGGCGTACGTCGTCTTCCACGACGGCACGCTGCGCGCAATCGCGGCCGCGCGGCCACAATCGCTCGCGGCCTTGCGCGGCATCAGCGGGATCGGGGAAAAGAAGCTGGAAAGTTACGGCAACGCGCTGATCGAACTCGTGCGCACCGATTGACGCGGTGCTACGCGGCTTCGCTGCCCTGCTTGGCACGCAGTTTGGCCAGGATGTACGCGTTATCGGAAACGTACAGCAGGCCGGCGATCTTGCGCATCAGATGCAACTCGTGCGCGCTGAGGTCTTTGTCCGCGTACGCCGCACGCCACATCAGCTCAACCAGGTACTCTTTTTGATCCTGCGAAAAGTTCTGGTTGATGAGCGATGTGAACGGGTAGTAGCCCTCGGCCTGCTGCACTTCGCGCTCGGCGAGCGCCAGCAGATCCTCGGCCTCGGTATCGCTCAACTCGAACTTCTCATGGATGGCGCGCAACACCGACGTGCGTTCGGCGGGCTGCATGTCACCGTCGATGCGCGTTATTTCCACCAGCAGCGCGGCCGCTGCCACGGCCAGCGCATGACGATTGTCTGCCGGCGCGGCGGAACTATCGCCACTTACCTGCTTGTCGAAAAAATCGCGCAGCGCACGCAACATGGGTACGACGCGGCACGTCCAACCGCCGTCGCCATCGACTTTAGCGCAGCAAACCGTCAGTGCGCTGACGGCACGGATACCGCACCGACGGGCACGGGTTATTTCTTGCCGAGAATGCGTCGGCACTCTGCCTCGTGGCGCTCGATTTCGGCAAGGGTCACCTCGATATCTTCCCGTTGTTGCTCCAGCGCCGCACGGTGTTGCATCAATACTGCGAGGAAACGTCTAGCCTGCGGCACTGCGTCTTTCGACGATTCATACATGTCGATCAATTCGCGTACCTGGCTGAGCGATAGACCGAGCCGCTTGCCGCGCAACGTGAGTTTCAGGCGCGTGCGATCGCGCGGCGAATAGACACGCCGCAAACCGCCCGGCCCGACACGCGTGGGCGCAAGAATGCCGTGATCCTCGTAGAACCGGATCGCGCGTGGTGTGATGTCGAACTCGCGCGCGAGTTCCGTGATGCTGAAGGTCGCGGCGCCGTCCACCATGACAGAGCGGTTCGGCGCGGCGACAACCTTCTTGCGCGTGCTCATGAAGTTGGTGCTGGCCTTGCGCGAGGGTCCCGTAGAATCGCCACACTTTACGCAAACGTCAAGGCGACGTCCGCCTGCGGCCACGGATGAATCCGCAAGAACATGAACTTACCTATCCGTGGGCCGACGTGCCGGCGCCGGGCGCGCTTGTCATGCTGCGCCCGGGTGTCCATTGGCTGCGCATGCCGCTGCCGTTTGCCCTCGATCACATCAATCTGTGGCTGCTCGATGACGAGATCGAGGGTCGCACCGGTTTCACCGCGATCGATTGCGGCATCAGCAGCGAGCCGACGCGCGCCGCCTGGGAGCAGATCTTCGATACCGCGTTCGACGGCAAGCCGCTGCTGCGCGTGCTGGCCACGCATTTTCATCCGGATCATCTCGGGCTCGCGTGGTGGCTTGTCGAAGGCGGCGAGCGCAAGCGCTGGCAAGCACCGCTGTGGATGACGCTGGGCGAATACGCGTTCGGCCGCCTGCTTTCGACACACACGGGCGAGCAGGGCGCCGCAGCCGGGGCGCGCGCGGCGGCGCACTTTGCCGCCAACGGTGTGCGCGACCTGGCTGCGTTGGACAAGGTGGTCGCGCGCGGTGCCGGCCACTATCCCAAGCTGGTGCCGGCGGTGCCCCTGTCGTTCAGGCGCATTTCCGAGGGCGATGAGATCGCGATCGGGCCGCATGGGCACAAGCGTCTGTTTCGGGTATTGATCGGATTCGGTCACGCGCCAGAACATGCCTCACTCTTCTGTGAAGAGGACCGCCTGCTCATTGCCGGCGACATGGTGTTGCCGCGCATCTCGACCAACGTAAGCGTGTTCGAGATCGAACCGGAAGGCGACCCGCTGCCGCGGTACCTGCGCTCGCTCGACCGTTATCTGATGCTGCCGGCCGACACGTTGGTGCTTCCGTCGCACGGCAAGCCGTTTTTCGGCCTGCATCGGCGCGTGCTGCAGCAGCACGAGCACCATCAGGCGCGTCTCGACGAAGTGCTCGCGGCGTGCGAGCGGCCATCGAGCGCTGCGGATATCGTCCCGGTGATGTTCAAGCGCGAACTCGATCTGCACCAGATGACGTTCGCCCTCGGCGAGGCGCTCGCTCACCTGCATGCACTCTGGCATGCGGGTGCGACTGAGCGCAGGCGCGGCGACGACGGGATCTATCGCTTCCTGCGTACCTAAGCAGGCCCCTCGGGGTGCGCTCGGGGAGACACCACCCGTGCGAATTGGCGCTCGGTGCACCGCTTTTTGTTCGTCCGGCGGCTTTACTCGGGCGGTCTCTGGTCGAAAAAAGAGCAAGACCGAGCCTCGATTCGCGAGACGTCTCCTCGCTGGCACGGCGCTGAATATGGCAAGCGTGCCTCATCCCATACCTGCCGGCTGGACTCTTGACCCGGAGCGGCGTCGCCGCCGCCGCACGATGCGGTTGCGCATGCAATCGCTGGTCGCGATCAGCTACGGCGTCGACGCAACCTTGCTGCTGTTGTTCCATTTCGCGGGAACCCTGCCCTTGTGGGTGCCCGCCGCTTATCTGGCTGTTGCGGTCGTCGCCTGCGCGTTGTTTTTCCTGCTGCTGGCAAGCTCCTGGCCCGAAAGGCGTGATGATCAGAACCTGACCGGAATCCAGATGCCGGTCGCAGCGGCGGTGCAACTCACGTTCTTGTTGCTGGCGCCGCAACTCGGCTTTTTCTTTCTCACGATTCTTTTCATCGTGTTTGCCTTCGGCGCGCTGCGTCTCGATCCGAAAGAGGCGTCCTTCGCCTGGGCCGCGCTCGCCGCCGGCCTTGGTGCGGTGTTATGGCAGGTGCGCGGCGAACTGGCTCTGCCGAATCGCACCGAGTTCGAAATCGTGCTGGTGTGGGCGAGTTTCACGCTGGTATTCGGGCGCTGCGTGTTCCTCGGCGTCTACGGCAGCAAGCTGCGGGTAAGCCTGCGCAAACAGGCCGACGAACTTGCCGCCTCGATTCGGCGAATTGAAGAGCTCGCGAGCCGCGATGAACTGACGAAGGCGCTCAACCGGCGCTCGATGCTGGCGATTCTGGAACAACACCTGAGTGCCGCCCAGAATCACGGCCAGTCGTTTTGCGTGGCGCTGTTCGACCTCGACAACTTCAAGCAGATCAACGACCGGCATGGTCACCTCACCGGCGACCAGGTGCTGCAGACCTTTTCGCAGCTGACCCAGGCGACGATGCGTTCCTCCGATAGTTTCGGCCGCTACGGCGGCGAAGAATTCCTCGCGGTCCTTGTAGGCACGACACCGGAACTGGCGCTGAACCTGATCGAACGGGTGCGCCTGCGCGTGGCGGAGTACAACTGGACCACGATTTCACCTGGCCTCTCGGTGCGGGTCTCCGCCGGCCTGGCGGGCTACCGCCAGCATGATTCGATCACCTCGGTGACCGGTCGGGCTGACCGCGCTTTGTACGAGGCT
>DASQAE010000730.1:0-3441 GCA_035635915.1 Burkholderiaceae bacterium
CTCAACGCTGCGGCACAAACACGAGAAAGTACTGGCGCGGCAGGAACGAATGCTCAGACTGCAGCGCGTAACCGGCGCGGGCGAGTTCTTGCTTCACGGTTTCGGGCGCGATGCGCGTCTTCTTCGGTGGTCCGTCCGGCGCATCAAGGCGAAAATCGATCACCGCGAGCCTGCCGCCGCTTTTCAGCAAAGCGCGCAAATTGCGGAAGTAGCGCTCGCGCTCGTTGATGTGGTGGTAGGTATCGACCAGCAGGATCAGATCGACCTGGGCAGGTAGGCGCGGGTCATCGGGTGCGGCGGCAATGGCCTGCATATTCAAAAGCTTCTCGCGTTTTGCGCGATCGGCCAGGTACTTCACCATGTCGGGCTCGATGTCCACCGCATACACGCGTCCTTGCGGCAGCATGTTGGCCAGACGCACGGCGAAGTAGCCGGTACCCGCACCGACGTCCGCTACGACCGCAGTCGGCGCGAGCGCGAGTTTCTCGATCACCTCGTGCGGCTTCTGCCACTCGTCGCGCTTCGGATCATCGAAGATGTGCGCCCACTTCTGCGCGTCGCCGAAGCTGTGCTGATGCGTCGCGGGCGACTGAGCGTGCGCCGCCATGACAGCAGCGACGCCGGATACCAGTGCAGCTACTGCCAGGCAGTGAATCCGCTTCATTTGCCGAATCCCTCGTCCTTCAACCGACATGATCGCGCACCTTCGCATTTAGAGCAGGCGGGCACGGTGCGGCACTGGGTGCTCGCAAGCCCGGCGGCAGTACCCATTCTCACTGAGGCTTCCGATCCGGCGCGCCCCGGTCCGGCGCCGTAGCCGGCCCGCCGTTCGTCGGCACCGTCGCTGGAATTGCGCCGCCTTGAACCCCTAATTTCAGGGACAAACGGCGCCTTGCGGGGGATTAGTGGATCGAATGCGCGCAAAGCTGGCGCAGCGCTTACTTCCCGCTGAACGGCGCCGCTGCGTCACTAAAGAATCAGTGCCGGTGCGCCGTTACTCGGGGCGTGTCCTTCGCCATGCGCGAGGAAGTCCCGCAGGCGATTGCGGGACCTCCCCGGTACGAAAGATTGGGATGAGCAGCTCCAGACCATCACAACGCGAATACGTACGCTGCCAGGAGCGTGGTCTCACGCTCATCGAGTTGCTGGTCGCGCTCACGATCGCGGCGATTCTCGTTTCTGCCGCCATTCCGTCGTTCAGCTGGTCGATCGCTTCGTATCGCGTCTCCGGCCAGATCAACTCATGGATCGGCGATATGCAGTACGCGCGCGCCGAAGCGATCAAGCGCGGCCAGACAGTCACGCTTTGCATCTCGGCCAACGGCACATCGTGTTCAACCGCGACGACCAATTGGCAAACCGGCTGGATCCTATTTGCCGACGCCAACGGCAACGCAACGGTGGATGCCGGCGAGGCGGTGCTGCGCGTGCAAGGACTTCTGACCGGTGGCAACACCTTGAGCGCGGACAACAACGTGCGCGCGGTCACCTTCAATCGCGACGGTTTTGCGGTTGGACTGCCGGCCGGCAACGTGACGCTGACACTGCACGATCCGACGAATGCGAGCGGGCTCACGCGTTGCGTGGCGTTGACCACCGTCGGCAGGACGTCGGTGCAGCGCTCCGGAACGGGGAACTGCACATGAGTGCCACCCGCCTGGCGCGCGCCGTGCGCGGCTTCAGCCTGATCGAAGTCCTGATCGCGGTGCTTGTCGTCGCGATCGGGCTGCTTGGTTTTGCGAAGATGCAGGCGCTTGCGGTTGGCAGCACACGCAGCTCGGGCACGCGCGCCATCGTCGCGCTGCAAACCTCCGCGCTCGCGGCCGCCATGCGCGCGAACGAAGCCTATTGGGCCGCAGGCCTTGCACCGGCAACCTTCACCGTCAACGGAGCGGTGCTCAGCGATTCGACTCTGAACGGATTCGCCGTCAACTGCACCAGTGGCGTGTGCACACCGGCACAGATGGCGGCATTCGATCTCAAGAACTGGGGTACCAGCCTGCTGGCGTTGTTTCCAAGCAGCGGTGGCACCGTGTCCTGTTCGACCGTGGTGGGCTCGCCCGTGACCTGCACCATCACCGTCAGCTGGAGCGAAAAGACGGTTGCGATCAACGCGGCGACCGCTGTCGGAAGTGCGCCGCGAACCCTCAACTACACGTTGCTGGTGCAGCCATGATGGGGCGCCGTTTGATCCGCCACGCGGGCATGGGCCTGATCGAGTTGCTGATCGCGATGGCGCTTGGGCTCGTCATCGTCGCCGGCATGTTGTCGGTGCTGTACAGCACGCGTTCGACGTCGCTGGCGCAAAACGGAATCTCGCAAATGCAGGACGATCAGCGGCTCGCGCTGATGATGCTGACCAACACGGTCCAGGGTGCCGGCTATTTTCCGAACCCGCTCACCTCGACCCTGACGGCTGAACTGCCGGCGAATTCGACCTTCGTCAACGCCGGCCAAAGCGTCGCCGGCGCGACCGGCGCCGGCGCCCCCGGCGACACGCTGCGCGTGCGCTACGAAGCAGGTGTTGGCGACGGCACCATGGACTGCAACGGTCGCGGCAACACCACCGGCGCCAACCTCATGCTGGTGAACACCTTCAGCGTCGACGTGAACGGCAACCTGATTTGTTCCGTCAATGGCGCCGCGGCGGTGGCATTGGCCGGAAGCGTGCAGAACTTCCAGGTCTTCTACGGCGTCGACACGGACGGCGATAGTTCCGCCGATCGCTACATCGCTGCCGGCGCCATGACCACGGCCAACTGGAACAGCGTCGTTTCGGTCCGGATCACGCTGACGTTCAACAACCCGCTCGCCGGCCAGCCGGGCCAGCCGAACACGCTTGCGCCGATCACGCAGGTCATCGCCCTTCTGAGTCGAGTATGAAGTCGTTCGTCGCACATTCTCCGTCGACCCAGCGTGGCGCCACGCTCACGATTGCGCTCCTGCTGCTGTTGCTGCTGACGCTGCTTGGCGTCGCGATGTTCCGCAGCTTCGGCCTGCAAGAGCGCATCGCCGGCAACACGCGTGAAAAGCAGCACGCGTTCCAGGCCGCGCAAAGCGCGCTGCAATTCGGCGAGTGGTGGCTGACGCAAGGCAATGCGAGCACCGGAACGGCGTGTGCTGGAGTGCTGTCCGCCACTGCGGTCTGTTCGAACGCAGCCACGATGGCCACTCTTACCGCGGCTCCGTGGTCGATGGGTTCGACCTACGTGCCGATCAACGTCAACGGCAGCTCGCCGCTGACGATTTCGACCAGCGGCGGCGTCGGCACCTATTTCGCCGCACCGCGCCTTTATATCAACTACCTGGGGCTTGGCCCGAGCGGCCAGGCGCGCGTGTACCAGGTGACGACAATTGGCAACGGGGGCGACGCAAATTCGATTGCCGTGGTTCAAAGCACCTATTCGGTGACCACGGGGATCAAGGATCTGGGAGGCCTCT
>DASQAE010000731.1:0-2450 GCA_035635915.1 Burkholderiaceae bacterium
GGCCGCGCGTCGCAATTCCGCCGCGGAGGGGCTCGTGGGGTTCGCGAAGGCCGGCGCCGCACCCGCGAGCCCGGTCTTGCCCAGGCCGGCGCTAAGCAGATCGTCGCTGACGCCGTCATATTCGATGTGTGCAACCGTGCCGATGAAATCCGGTTTGCGGTTGATCCCTTCGCCGTTGCAGGCGACCAGCGTCACTGCGCCGACTGCAAGCGCGAGCAGCGTCAGTTCGCTGGATACTTTGCCCGACCACATCTGTGTCTCCTCATGTTGTTTTCGTACGTGTCACATCCGACTTCAACGCCAACAAACGCAATCTCCCGACGATGCCGCTCGGGAAGTAATAAACACAAACGACGAACAGGACGCCGAGCCATAACAACCAGCGGTCCGGCGACAGCACGAGCGAAACGACCGGCACGCCACTGACGGCGCCGGCCGCGAGCTTGAGCAGCTCCTGTAGATAGTTTTGCGCGATGAGGAACAGCGCGGAACCGAGCACCGCGCCATACATCGTGCCCATGCCGCCGATCACGACGATGAGCAGGATGTCGAGCATGATTTCGAACGACAGCGACGTGTCCGGTCCGTTGTAACGCAGCCAGAGCGCGAGCAGCGCGCCCGCCAGCGTCGCGAATCCTGCGGCGAGCACGTTCGACCAGGTGCGGTAGATCACCGTGCGATAACCGATCGCTTCGGCGCGAAAATCGTTCTCGCGAATCGCCTGCAGCACGCGCCCGAACGGCGAATTGACACAACGCAGGAGCACGAGGAACGAGACCGCCACGACTAGCAGAATTCCGTAGTAGGCAAGCAGGCGTCCGTCGAACGTTCCGCCCAGCTTGAATCCCGCCGTCAGTACTTCGGGCACCTTGAACGAAAGACCGTCTTCACCGCCGGTGAAATCCGAGAGCTGCGACGCCAGTGTCTGGAATGCTGCTGCGACCGCGAGCGTGATCATGGCGAAAAAAATCGCCCGCACGCGCAGGCTGAAGAGGCCGATCAGAAGAGAGAGCGCCAGCGACAACACCAGCGCGGCGCCGAAGCCGAGCGCAATTGCGCTCCAGCCCGCACCCAAGCGCGTGCTCGCAATCGCGACCCCGTAGGCACCCAGGCCGAAGAACATCGTGTGCGCAAAACTCACGATGCCGGTGTAGCCGAGCAGCAGGTCGTAACTGGCGACGAGCAGGATGAAAACTGCGATCTTCGCTGCCACGCCGAGCGCCTTTGGACCGGGCACCACGAAGGGCGTCACGAGCAAGCCGATCGCAGTGAGCGCGAGCAGGAGCGCCAGCACGCGGCTGCGCGGGAGGTCGTGGGAGAGGAGGCGCGAGAACATGTTCAGCGACTCGTCACCGGATACAACCCTTGTGGTCGCCACAGCAGCACCGCGACCATCAGGGCAATGTTCGAGAACAGCGCGGCCTTGGGCACCAGGAAGCCGGTGTAGTTGGCGAGCAGCCCCACCAGCAGCGCGCCGACGAGACACCCGAGCGTCGAGCCAAGGCCGCCGACGATGATCACGATGAAGATCAGCACGGTCACCTGCGCGCCGATCTGCGGAGTCACGCTCTGTTGATACAGGCCCCAGAGCACACCGCCAAGGCCGGCGAGCGCAGATCCGGCAACAAACACGCCGACAAACAGGGCGCGGATCCGGTAGCCAAGGCTTTCGACCATTTCGCGGTCTTGCACCCCGGCGCGGATCAGAAGGCCGATCTTGGTGCGATTGAGCGTGAATAGCAGCGCGACCAGCACCACCGTGCCGACCACGACGGCGAACAACCGATAACGCTCGACCGCCGCGTCACCGAGTGTGATTGCGCCGCGCAACGATGGCGGCAGCGGCAGAGGAATCTGTTGCGGGCCCCAGATCGCCTTGATCAGCTCCTCGCCGATGATCATGCCGCCCATCGTGATCAGGATCTGCTTCAGGTGCTGGCCGTACACCGGCCGCACGATCACGCGTTCGAACACAAGTCCGACCGCGCCGGCGAGCGCCATCGCAACCAGCATGGCCGCAAAAATCGCCAGCAGATTGGCGCCGAGCCCGGGTGCCGACATGTAGCCGCCCATCGCGCCGAGCACCGTAGTGGCGATGAACGCGCCGAACGCGATGAACACGCCGTGACCGAAGTTCAGGACATCCATCAGGCCGAACACGAGCGTGAGCCCGGAGGCGATGATGAACACGATCATTCCCATCGCCAGTCCCGCGACCGTGAGCGTGACCCACGTCGACGGGCGCATGAACGGCAGCGCGGCCAGTGCAAGCGCGAGCACCAGCAGCAGCGGCACGAAGTCGAACTTCGCTTTTGGCACGGCGGCCGAAACATTCGTCGGAACAGACGCGGCGCTCATGGCGATCTACCGATGCGCTGCGAGCGAGAGCCCGAGCAGGCGCGCCTGGAGCGCTGCGTCGGAGGCGAGTTCTGCCATCGAGCCACGGTGAA
>DASQAE010000732.1:0-2070 GCA_035635915.1 Burkholderiaceae bacterium
TCGCCAGTTCTTCGATGTGCTCGGGCGGCAACGGCGGGCCGATGCGCCCAGTCGTGAGCAGCTGCGGATTCAGCCACGCATCCAACGGCTCCTCGAAGACGAGCAGGCTGCCGGTGGCTCCGACCAGTGCAAACCAAACGCCGAGCCCGATACCAAGCCAACGATGCACGAGGCGCCAGGGGCGGCGGCGCACCGCAGTTGGCGCGGCGACGCGCACGCCCGGCCGCGCCGGCTCGCTCCGTCCGGCACGCGCCCGTCTGGGCGGTGCTGCGACAACGCCCTCCTGGAAACTCATTGCCGCACGGATTGGCGGAAGTACGCGCTGCGCTCGATCGAGTTGACAAAAACGTCGCGCACGGCAGTGCCACGCCGCACGCGCAACGGAACCTTGACGCCAGCGTCCCCGAGGCCCCATATCTTGCGATAGAGCTCGGCCTGCGTGTGCACATCGGCACTCGACACGCCCATCACAACGTCGCCCGCTTCGAGGCCTGCACTGGCTGCCGGGCCTTCCGGACTGACACGAGTCACGACCAGCATGCCGTGCATCAGCTCGGTGCTCATGCCGAGCCAGGGCCGGCCGGCCCCTTTGCGTCGGCCGGCAGCGATCATGTCGGCGAGGATCGGCTTCAGGATGTCGATCGGCACGAACATGTTGCCCGAACTCGATTCGCCGTTGCCGGCAGCATCGCGCACCATCAACGACCCTACGCCAACCAGTTTGAGATCACGCCCGATCAATGCCGCACCAGCCCAGCGTTGCATCGGCGGCGACGTGAACAGTGCCTCATCGAGCAGGTACTCCCAGCTTCCGCTGAAGGGCCGCTTGGAGACGACGCGTGCGAGCTGCGCCGCCTCGCGTCCCCCGAAGGGCAGTGTCATCAGCACGTCGCGTTCACGTACTGCGCCCGAGTCGCCGAGCTCGAGCGGCTTGACCTCGAGCGGTGCCAGCACCTTGATCAATGCAAAGCCGGTCGCATGGTCGTAGGCCAGCAGGGCGGCGGGCACCGTGCGATCGTTGGCGCCGGTGACCGAAATCGATTCCGCCTCGATCACCAGGTAACCGATCGTCAACACATAACCACGCGCGTCGATGAGCACACCGGAACCAGCTCGTTCGCGTCCCAGTGCTTCGTTCGAACGTGCGTCGGACAGGGCCACCGATTCGACCAGCACCACGGCGTCAACAAGCGCCTGCGCGTGCTGATCCTGCGTGGCGCTCAAGTCGGCCTGCGCCAGTACGCCGTTGCAAAACACGATGGCGCAAACGAATAGAAAACCCTTGCAAAACGAAGCGCCCATCGTCTCCTCTCCCGCTGTACACGCTGCCGGATCCGGGCAGGCGCGAAACAACCATACGCCAAGCCGCCGGGATCCGCGCACGAAACATTCGACAATTCCCGATTGCGGGGATCACCGTCAGCAAAGCTGGCGCGGCTATATTCGGACCTCTCCTACCCAGCGCTCACAGCCATGCGAGCCGCGCCATCGGTTGCCTTCTATTTCGACCCGATCAGCCCTTATTCATGGCTTGCCGGGCTGCAAGTCGGGCGCCTCGAGGACGCGGGTTTGCGGCTCGACTTCAGGCCCGTGCTTTTCGCCGGCTTGCTGGCCGCGCACGGAAACAAGGGCCCGGCGGAGATTCCAGCCAAGCGCGCGTACACCTTCCGCGACGTGATGCGGCAGGCGGCCATCCTCGGCGCGACGCTGACCGGGCCGCCGACCCATCCGTTCAACCCACTGCGCGCGTTGCGCATGTGCGTTGCAGTCGACGATGACGCCGCGCGCCGCCGTTTCGGTCTCGCGCTGATGGAAGCGGCGTGGGGACGTGGTCTGGACCTCGCTGCGCCCGAGCAACTGGTGCGGATTGCCGAGGAAACCCAACTGGACGGATCGGCCCTTTCGCGCCGGGCCGACGATCCCGATATCAAACAACGCCTGGCGGGTCAGACCTGCGCCGCGGTGGCGACGGGAATCTTCGGCGTGCCGACGTTCGTCTGCGCGGACGAGATCTTCTGGGGTGCGGACCGCATCGACGCCGTGCTCAGGCGCGCGGCAGGACACACCATC
>DASQAE010000733.1:0-1594 GCA_035635915.1 Burkholderiaceae bacterium
AGTGCCACGTCCCGCGTCGATGGCCGCGCCAAGGTCACCGGTGCTGCGAAATATGCCGGCGAGTTCAATACGGCCGGCCTCGCCCATGCCAGCCTCGTTACATCCACGATCGCTAAGGGCCGCATCGCGCGCATCGACGCGAGCGAAGCCCTTTCCGTGGCCGGCGTGATCGACGTGCTCACGCATCACAATCGGCCACCTATGGCGAGCGCGGACAGCGCGTACGGTGACGAGGTGGCACCGGAAGGCTCGCCGTTCCGGCCGCTCTACGACGACCGTATTTGGTTCAGCGGCCAGCCGATCGCGCTGGTGGTCGCTGAAGAGTCAGAGATCGCCCGCTTCGCAGCCTCGCTGGTCCGCATGGAATACACGAAGGCAGCACACGTCACGGATGTGCATCGTGAGCGGGATAAGGCCATTGCATTGGAGCTGGCGGGTAACCCGTGGGCCCCACCAAAGCCGCGCGGCGCGGCCGAGTCGGCGTTTGCCTCAGGCGAGGTGCGCCATCGGGGCGAATACCATGTCCCGATCGAGCATCACAACCCAATGGAACTGTTTGCGTCGACGGTGATCGTCGAGGGGGACGGCAAGCTTACGATCTACGACAAGACCCAGGGCGTGCAAAACGTGCAGCGCTATCTATGCAGCGTACTCGAAATGGACCCGGAGGATGTGCGCGTCATCTCGCCCTTTGTCGGCGGCGCCTTCGGCTCAGGGCTTCGCCCGCAATATAATGTGGTGCTGGCTGCGCTGGCGGCGCGCGCGCTGAAGCGCTCGGTGCGCCTCGTGCTGACCCGGCAGCAGATGTATGGGCTCGGCTATCGGCCGGCGATGGTGCAGCAGATCGAGCTCGGCGCAAACGCTGGCGGGACGCTTGTCGCGATCACCCACGAAGCAGTCACGGTGACGTCGCAATACGAAGACTTTTATCGACAAGAGACCGGCTGGTCCGGCCTCCTCTACAAGCACGCCCATGCGAAATACGCGCACAAGCTGGCACGGCTCGATCTTGCGACGCCATGCGACATGCGCGCCCCCAGTGCCACGACCGCCGTCTACGCGCTCGAATGCGCAATGGACGAACTTGCGGCCGCCCTCAAGGTCGATCCGCTCGAGCTTCGCCTGCGGTGTTATTCGGATCGCGACCAGCACACTGACCGGCCGTACAGCAGCAAGAGCCTGCGCGATTGCTACCGCCAGGGCGCGGAAGCTTTCGGTTGGGACAAGCGCAACCCCGCGCCGCGCTCGATGCGCGATAGTACCGAGCTGGTCGGCTGGGGCATGGCGACCGGCATCTGGGAAGCGCTGCAGGTGCCGATCGCGGTGCGCATCGTGCTGACCGCCAATGGCCATGCCGAGGTTTGCTGCGCAACCTCTGATATCGGCACCGGCACCTATACGATCATGGCTCAGGTCGCGGCCGACATGCTGGGGCTGCCGCTCGACAGCGTCGCCATCAAGCTCGGCGACTCGACGCTGCCGCAATCGCCGGTCGAAGGCGGATCATGGATCGCGGCCTCGGTGTCGAACGGGATCGCGACGACAGCCGAGGCGATCCGCGAAGAACTGCTGCGTCTGGCAAAGCAGATGCCGA
>DASQAE010000734.1:0-7786 GCA_035635915.1 Burkholderiaceae bacterium
CGACCAGAAAATCGTTGCGCGCCGCCGAGTCCGCGCCGCTGGCTGGCAACAGCAGCGGAAGATCGCGATTGGTGACCAGCGCCTCGATGTCAAGCTGGCGGATGTCTTCGCGAAATGGTGCCTCGGCGGGATCGACCAGGGCGATGAACACCTCGGAGCCGCGGTAGGAGGAGCGTGGGCCTTCCTGGCGCATGCTTGGTGCCACGAGTCGTGGTTCGCGGCGTACGGTAAAAAAGGCTTGCGCATCGGGTGGCGCGTCGTGAAACGTGTTGTAGAGCGGCAGGAAACGTTGTTCGCCAAAACCGGCGCCGCCGTAGGCAGTCACCTGCTCGATGCGGTAGATCTCGAAGTCGATCGGCCGCGTGCGATCGGCGACCACGTGAAATTCCCACGTGCCTTCACTCACCTGGACTCGATCTAGGCGCTTCGGCAGCAGGTTGATCGCCGGCGTGCAAAACAACGCGAGGCTGCCCGCGTCGACCAGTGCCTCGAGTGCAGCATCACCGCGCTCGAACAGCAACACGATCTCGAACTCGTTGCGTGCGACGCGGCGCACAGCCTTGGCGAGCCCGCACACCTCGAAAAACAGAAAGCGCTGCGGGAGCGCGGCGTATTCCTGCAGCAGGCGGTAGCCGCGAAACCCGGCGCGCGCCGGCGGCAGCAGCGCCTCTGTATCGTCGAAGCCGACCGCGCGCACTGCGTCCGCTGTGCCCGCTTCGAACCAGCCGGCGGGGCGCTCGGTAGGAAGCACGAGCGTGCCGAGCAGGCTGCCGAATATGAGCTCGTACAAGCGCAATGCCGATTCGTCTGGCCCCGACAGGTAAAAAGTCAGCTTGTCGAGCGCAACTTCATTGAGCTTGATGCCGTCGAACGCGCGCAGCCGGATGCGCAGTCCACCGCGCACGCGTGCCGCGTTCGGCAGCTGCGTAAGCGGGAGATCGGGCGCGAAGGAGAAGTACTGCACGCCAGCCACCTCGAGCGGCCAAAGCGTCACCTCGTGCGCAGTGCGAAACTGGCAGCGGGTGTCGGCACCACGTGTATGCATCGACCGCAGGCTGGTGTTGCGTGCAACGGTTGTGCCGCCGGCGAGCTTGGGTTCGGCGGCGTCGGGCTGCATACGAACGATCGCCATCGAAGGCAGCGGTGCCGCCAGCGTGGGACAGGTCACCTCGGTCAGGTGCTGGACGAAGCGCGGAAACTCGGCCTCGATCTTGAGCTGCACGCGCGCGGCGAGGAATGCAAATCCTTCGAGCAGGCGCTCGACATAAGGATCGGCGACCTCTACACCATCCAGGCTCAGACGGCCGGCGATCTTGGGAAACTGGCGCGCGAATTCCGCGCCCATCTCGCGCACGTGGCCGAGTTCCTGGTTGTAGAGCTCGAGCAGGCGCGGATTCATTCGCTCTAACTCACGGCACGATTCGTGTCGCGCACACTCACCTGGCCGGTTTCCAGATCGAGTTCGGTGCGGATCATCACTTCGAGCGGCACCGGCTGCGACCACAGCAAGCCGGTGATTTCGAGCGCGATCTGGTTGTGCGTGTTAAGGACCGAAATATCTTCGAGCGCACGCACGCGCAGCGAATCCGGCAGGATGCGTGGCTCGAATAGCAGGATGGCGTGGCGCACGTTCTGTTCCAGCGTCGCGATGTCGAGCGTCGACGTCTGTGCGCCGGCAAGCGGCGGCAGGCCATAGTTCAACACCGAGGCCGCGGCATACGGCACGCGCTCGGCGTCGATGTCGGACGGCCGCACTGAGTTCAACAGCCAGGCGAGGTCGCGCAACACGGCCTGGCGCAGCTGCATCTTGGTGAGTACCCGTGCGCTCGGCGCTTCGGTCTGCTCTTCGGGCGCGTCGTCGAGCAGCCGGTCGAGCAGCGCCGGCTGCAGGCGATCGCGTTCTGGGCGTGCCATCTGATCCTCGGTCAACGCGCGCGGCGCGTTGACCGCCCAAATTCCCCCTCCCCCGCTCCAGCGGGGGGCGGAGGCGGGGTTTCGCGAAGCGCGAGCTTCGCGCCGCCGAAGCGACGCGCGCCTGCCAGCGCGCGGCTCCGGTCGGGGGTGGAGGCACTGTATCTAGGGAAGAAGAGAAGCCGTGCCACCTCGGCCCCCACCCTAGCCCTCCCCCGCACGCGGGGGAAGGGAAAAGGCGATCGCACGCGTTTCGAGCAGCGGGTACTCGTTGTTGTCGGTCGCGAACATGCGCTGACCGCAGCCAAGGCCGTCTTCGGTCCAGGTGGTCTTGCGTGCAAGCCGCACCAGACCGTCTTCATCGCGCTCTGCGCCGGGATAACGCGTCGGAATCAAACCGACGGTTTCTCCACCGTTGACGAATACGAAGTGCGCCGGCAACCACACCATGTCGCGTAAATCTTCCGGTGCCTCGATATCGAGCTGGGCCAGGGCTGAAAACGGCATCCAGTAGTACTTGCCGTTGACGATCGCTTCCAGCACCGGGCCGAGACGCGTGTCGGCATCGGCGATCCACTCGAACGCTTCGCCGTTGCAGGTGCCCGCCGCAGCGTCGGCTTCGCCGAGCGCCTCATCGCGCAGCCGCGAAGCGGCCGCGGCTTCACCGCGTGCCTGCGCGTGCAGCGCTTCCACCATGAGTGCCAGCCAACGCCGTGGCTCGCCGAACGCAAGCGGCGTGGCACGACCTTCGAACACCGCCGCGCGCACAGCTTCGCACTTGATCGCCTCGCGATAGGTGCCGACCATCGGCAGCGCCTGCGTATCCAGCTGCCCGATCACATCGAGCTGACCCAATGCACGTTCCCAAGCGCCATGCACGCACAACAGCTGGAACAGCGCAATCCGATGGCGGCCGTCCGCGGGTTGCGCCTTGACCGCGCTGGTCGCGGCGGCCTGCGCACCCTGCGTGTCGCCGCTGCGCAGGCAGGCGCGAATGACTTCGTCCATGACAAACCTCAGGCGTCGATGGTGAACATCGAAGCGCCGCCGCGCCCACCGCTACTGGTCTGCGGCTTGTATTCGATTTCGATCTTGGCGAAGGCGAACGTGACCTGCTCGACCACGTTGCCGTCCTGATCGGCGATGTAATCCAGGTCGACGACGCGGCCGTCGGTGAGCGTGACCTTGAAGAAATCCTGCTGGCCTTCGCCGGCCTTGCGCATGGTGAGCACGGCGGTGCGCACCGAGTCGTTGTTGCCGAGCACCGCCATCAACGACGTGGTGGCCTTGTCGAGCCGCTTGTAAACCGTCAGCGGCCGGAGCGAGCGCCGATGTCCGGCCTGGCGCGCCGAACCCCCGCCTCCGGTCGGTGCTGCTGCCGCCACCTGCTGCGTCATGCCCCAGGTCCAGCCGTTTACGACGATTTCCTCGCCGTGATCGGTGGCGAGCGCTTCGCCCTTGATTTCGCCGGCGCGCGCCGAGCGCACGGACAGGAACATGTCGGCACCCGTGGAGGTGCCGATGGCCCCGGTAGGCATGACTGCAGGCATGGTGGCGATCCGCCTCGCGCGTTACGCGCGGCGTGTCAACGCGTTTCCGTGGTGGCGACGTTCCAGCCGAACTTGACCGATCCGCCGAGCGTGCCCTTTTCGTCCATCGGTTTGTAGTCGAACTCGATGTCGACGTAGGAGAGCGCCACGGTCTCCATGATTTCGCCGCCGCTTGCCGCGCTTGGCTGCGCTGACGTGATCATGCATTCCTTCAGCGAGACTTTCATGAAGTCCTTCTGCCCTTCGCCAGCCTGGCGTGCCGTGCAGGTGATCGTCGGAAAATGCTTGCCCTGCGCACAGTGTTTGGCGATCACCGGCGAGGCCTTGTCGTACCGATGCGTGAAAACGAATTCGCCGGGGATCGCCTTGCCCTTGGCCTGGCCGCCGACGCCGGAGCCGACCGCGGAAGGTTGATGCACGTTCCAGCTCCAGGAGATGCAGTCGATCTCTCCTTTGTGGTCCTTGTGGATGGATTCGCTTTCAACGCCTTCAATCTTCACGTGGCAATCGATGGGCATGGAGGCCTCCTGGGCAAATCAGACGGGAAATTGGGGCGGCTGTGGTTACTGCTTCTTGCCTGACGGCAACTTGGAAACCAGCCGCAACGACACGGTCAAACCTTCCAGCTGGTAGTGCGGCCGGAGGAAGAACTTGGAGCTGTAGTACCCGGGCGCGCCGGGAATCTCTTCGACCACCACTTCGGCCGCCGCCAGCGGCTTCTGCGCCTTGGTGGTTTCGGAAGAGTTGGCGGGATCGCCATCGACGTAATTCATGATCCAGCCGTTGAGCCACTTTTCCATGTCGGCACGTTCGCGGAACGAACCGACCTTGTCGCGCACCATGCACTTGAGGAAGTGCGAAAAACGCGCGCACGCGAACATGTATTGCAGCCGCGCGGCGATCGCGGCGTTGGCGGTGGCGTCGGGGTCGTCGTATTCGGCCGGCTTGTTGAGCGATTGCGCGCCGATGAACGCGGCGACATCGGAGTTCTTGCGATGCAGGAGCGGCATGAAGCCGTTTTTCGCCAGCTCCGCCTCGCGCCGGTCGGTGATTGCGATCTCGGTCGGGCACTTCATGTCGACGCCGCCATCGTCGGTCGGGAACGTGTGCGTAGGCAGGCCTTCGACCGCGCCTCCGGATTCGACGCCGCGGATGCGTGCGCACCAGCCGTAGAGCTTGAACGAGCGGTTGATGTTGACCGCCATCGCATAGGCGGAATTGGCCCACGTGTACTTGTTGTGGTCGGCGTTGCCCGTCTCTTCCTCGAAGTTGAACGCCTCGACTGGACTGGTCTGGGATCCGTAGGGCAGACGCGCCAGGAAACGCGGCATCGCCAGCCCGATAAAACGTGCATCCTCCGATTCACGCAAAGAACGCCAGCCGGCGTATTCGGGCGTGGTGAAGATCTTGGTGATGTCGCGCGGGTTGGAAAGCTCCTGCCACGAGTTCATCTGCATCAGGCCCGGATCGGCGGCAGCGATGAACGGCGCAAATGCGGAGGAGGCGATCTTGCCCATCTCGCCCAGCAGCTCGACGTCCATCGGGCTTTGATCGAAGTAGTAGTCGCCGACCAGGCAGCCGAACGGCTCGCCGCCGAACTGGCCGAATTCCTCTTCGTAGACCTTCTTGAAGATCGGGCTCTGGTCCCACGCCGCGCCCTTGTAGCGTTTGAGCGTCTTGCCGAGGTCCAGCTTGGAGATGTTCATCACGCGGATCTTGAGCATCTCGTCGGTTTCGGTGTTGTTGACGAGGTAATGCAGGCCGCGCCACGACCCTTCGAGCTGCTGGAACTCGGCGTGATGCAGGATCGCATTTACCTGGGTCGAAAGTTTCTTGTCGATCTCGGCGATCATCGCCTCGATCGTCTTGACCACGTCGCTGCTGATGAGCTTGGCGTCGGCAAGTGCCTGCTGGGCCAGCGTCAGCACCGCGACTTCGACCGCGGATTTCGCTTCGTCCGTTTTCGGCTTGAACTGCTTGGTCAGGAGGTCGGCAAACTCGCCGCCCTCGTAAGCAACGCCCTGCAATGCGCCCTGGTTCTGCGTGTCAGCCATCTGTGTTTCTCCCTGCAAACCGACCGAGCCAAAGGCTCGTGTCGCCCCGGCGAAGGCCGGGGTCCAATTTGACGCAAAGAACTTGGGTCCCGGCCTCTGCCGGGACGACAACTGGCCGGTGTGACGCAGCCGCTGCGATCATCTTCTACTTGCCTTCTTCCTTGGGCGCCGCAGCGGCAATGCTCTTCAGCAGCGCCGGATCCTTGAGCACCTTGGCGATCAGATCCTCGGCGCCCGATTTGCCGTCCATGTACGTGACCAGCCCGGCCAACTGCTGGCGCGCTTCCATCAGCTTGCGCAGCGGCTCGACCTTGGCGGCGATCGCCGCGGGCGAAAAGTCGTCCATGCTCTCGAACGTGAGGTCGACCTTGACCTCGCCTTCACCCGTCAGCGTGTTCGGCACCGAAAACGCGGCGCGCGGCTTCATCGCCTTCATGCGCGAGTCGAAGTTGTCGACGTCGAACGCAAGGAACTTGCGATCCGCGACCGCGGGTTGTGGTTCGTTCGACTTGCCCGCCAGGTCGGCCATCACCCCCATGGTGAACGGCACCTGCACCTTCTTCTGTGCGCCGTAAAGCTCCACGTCGTATTCGATCTGAACGCGCGGGGCGCGATTGCGCGCTATGAACGCTTGGCCTTTTGTTCCCATGGCTATCTCCTCTCGATGCGTCTACGACGACGCTTCCTTTCCTACCACGTCCTCGACCTGGCGCATGCCTTCCGGTGCGAGATCGCGAATGATCTCAAGAAAGTTCATCTTGACCAGCCTTTTTGCGCGCTGGATGACATAAGGCGCGGGGTGACTCGGTTCGTTCTGGGCGAACCATTCGCACACCTGATCCAGGGCGCGCAAGCAGTCCTCGCGCGTACGGATGGCGCCCACCGCGCGCGCGCCGCTCAGGCCGGCGCCATTGCCCGCAGAAGTGCCGGCGCCACTCGTTTCGCCGCCACCTTGAACCCGGCTTGCCGCGAAGGCCACGGCCTGGGTCAACTTGACCAGGGCGTTCAGATCCGGTGCCTCGCTAGGTGCCAGGCCGTCGAGGACGGTCTTGATCGCCTGCGCGTGCGCATGGCCGTCGCGCAGTGCCTGTGCGAGGTCGGCGCGTTGTCCGAGAAGTTCGCCGAGCGCCGCGGCAACGCCTTCCTCGGTGGGTGCCGCCTCGCCGTTTTCCGGTTTGGCCGCGCCGAAGGCAAGCGTCAAGTCACGCACGCGCAAGCCGGCCTTGCCGAGACTCGCATCAAGCGGCGCAAAACCCATCTCGCGCAGCAGATCGCGCGCACTGCCGTCGTCGCCGACCGTCAACAAGGCGAGCGTGTTCAAGCGCATCATCGCGCTGCCGTCATCGGAATCGAGCAGCGGAAAAACACCGTCCCAGTAACGTTCGACCAGCCCTCGCACCAGGGCAAGGCCCTGCACCGCACCGAGGTAGCCGACCTGTTTGCAGGATGCGCGCGCCAAGTGCATGGCGACGCCGAGGTGTTTGGTCTTGCGCAGCATCGCTTCGCACCGGCTTGCGACGTCGCGCCATTCCGGTTCCTGTGCCGGGACCACGGTGTCGCCCACGCCGCGCTCAGGTTTGCCCGCCGCCGCCTGTTGCAGCGCCAGCATGTCGGGGGCGTACTCCATGTCGGCCCCACACGGCTGCTCACTGCTTACCGGCGCCAACAAGGCTTCGACGTCGAACAGGGGCATTGTTCAGTATCAGCGAAGCTGCGCGAATCTCCCCGATCCCCTCGAGACGAAGGGGCTGGGAGAGAGGGGAAACATGCTGCGCAGCGTAAGGATCGGCGCCGACACGTGAAAGGGGTCGAAAGTCACATGGCTGGACGCTGCGGCCATTTCAGCGCGACAGCGGGGTGATCAGCCGCAGCAGCTCCTTCGGCTGCAGCGGCTTGTGCATCACCACGAGGCCGCTCGCGCTAGCGAGCTTGACGATCTCGGGTGACGTTTCACCCGTGATCAGCACCGCCGGGGTGGTCGCGCCGCTCAGGCGCCGGACCCGCCGCACCGCATCGATGCCGTCTTCATCACCGCGCAGGCGCCAGTCGGAAAGGATCAGGTCGATTGGCTGGCGCGTGTTTTTGGCCATGCGGCAGGCCTCCTCGACAGTGGCAGCCGCAAGCAGGTCGACATGCAGCGGCGTCAGCAGTTCGCGCATCGCCTCGCGGATCGCGCGCTCATCGTCGATCAGCAGCACCGTCACGCTGCGTTCGATGCGCGGCGGCAGCGTGTCGGCGCCGAGCTGCGCCGCGTCGGGCGCGCCTTCGATC
>DASQAE010000735.1:0-4115 GCA_035635915.1 Burkholderiaceae bacterium
GACCAGGACGACGAGGCGTCCGGCCCCACACCAGGACGCAGTGAACGCGCCGCGACAACCATGCGCAACGTCACGCTTGGTCTGCCATGAGCGCCGCCCGGCCGCTCCGAAGGCGCTCGCTCCCCCTCGGGGGGACAGCGCGCAGCGCGAAGGGGGCGACATGACCCAACACCTCGCCTTCCGTACGCTGGTTGCCGCGGCGGCACTGCGTTATCGGCGCGCGGGCTTTATCGCCTACCACTTTGCGCGCGGCAAGCTGGGTGGTGACCCGGTTTTTGCGGCGATCCTGCGCCAGGGCCTGATCCCGGACAAGGCACGCGTCATCGACCTTGGCTGTGGCCAAGGCGTGCTGCTCGCGTTGCTGGCTGCGGCCCAGGAGCCGCAATACCGCGCCGACTGGCCCCAGGGCCTGCCGCCGCTGCCGCGCGACATCGTCACCTCGGGGGTCGATCTGCGTGCCGATGCGATCGAGGCCGCCCGGGTCGCGCTCGGCAATGGCGCCCAGGTTGTAGTGAGCGACGTGCGTGACGCAAAGCTCGGCGAATACGACGTCGTGACGATCCTCGATGTCCTGCACTATCTCGACTTCGAAGCGCAGTGGCGCCTGCTGGAACGGGTCTACGCCGCACTGGCACCAGGCGGACGCCTGCTGCTGCGCGCCGGCGATACCTCGCAGGGCTGGCGTTTTCGCTTTACGCTCGTCACCGACTGGCTGATCACGCTGCTTCGTGGTCGGCCGCAACATCGATTCTTTTGCCGCAGCGGTGAACAATGGTTGCGCATGCTGCGCCAGGTTGGTTTCGAGACCCAGATTCAACCGATGTGCGCCGGCACGCCGTTTGCGAACGTGCTGCTGGTCGGACGCAAGCCGTAAGGCGGGGCGAGCGGCGCCGACTCAACCGATCACTTGCGGAGGCAGTATGGTGCTCGCGACGTTGACGGTGGCGCTGGCGATGGGAACGGCGTGTCAGATCAGTAGTCCGGCGCAAACGCAGGCGCTGGTGGAGCTTTACACCTCGCAGGGATGTTCCAGCTGTCCACCGGCGGATCGTTGGCTGTCGCAATTCGATCCGCGCGCCGCCTCCGGCGTGGTCGCGCTCGCGCTGCACGTCGGCTACTGGGACTACATCGGCTGGAAGGACCCGTACGCCCGGCGCGATTTCAACGCCCGCCAGCAATGGCTGGCCGAAATCAATCGCAATCGAACCGTCTACACCCCGGGTGTGTTCCTGCAGGCGCGCGAAACACGCTGGCACGAAACGGCCGGCTTCAACGCCGCCGTGCGCGCGATCAACGCGCAGCCCGCGCGCGCGAAGATCGATCTTGCGGTCGAGCGCACTGCAGCCGACAAGGTTCAGGTGCGTGCCGAGACCGCTCTCACCGAGCCCGCCCGCGGCGCCGACGCGCGCCTGTTCCTGGCTTTGACGGAAAGTGGCCTCGACACGCAAGTCAAAGCCGGCGAAAACCGTGGTGCCACGCTGCATAACGATCACGTGACGCGCGACTGGTCGGGACCACTCGCACTTGGCAAACAATCAGTCTCGCTCGGCACGTCGGCGCCATCCGGCGGTCAACGCGCAGTGGTCGCGTTCGTGCAGGATGTGGTTTCGGGCGACGTGCTGCAGGCAGTCCGACTGCCGCTGGCCTCCTGCATACCCTGAGCCGCGCGCTATCGGCGCACGACGCGGCCGGCGGATTTGCCTTGCCCGCGCTCAAACGAGCGCCACAGTGAAGGCGTCCATGGCCGGCATGCAAGCAGCAGGCTCACTGGCGGACGCTCTGCGAGAGGCAATGTGGCGTCGTCGATGTGCTGGGCCGAAAATTCGCGCGCCACACGCTTGAGGCGGTCGACCAGCGCCAGTTGCGCCGTGCGCGACAGGCGGCCGTTCAACAGCAGCATCGTCTCGCTTGCACCGGCGAACGCCGAATCGAAAAAATCCTGCGCGTGATTCTTGAAGGTCTGCTGGATCGGTCCGTTCGGAATCCACGCGAACGTGCGCGCGATCTTCAGGCGGATGCGGTTGTTGGGCAACAGCTCGATGATCCCGATCCGATCCAGCCGCGCCAGCAGCCCCACCACTTCCGCGTTCGGCAGCGTGTATTCGGCCACGATGTCGCTGAAGCTCATCAGGTTCAGCACCGCGACCGCGAGCAGGAACAACTTCGGTTCGGCGACGATCTCGCGCTCCTGCGCTTCCGTCAGCCGCGTCAAAAGGTGCTCTTCACGTCCGAACTGGCGCGTCAGTTCGGCAAATTCGATCCCGGCCGCGCTGAGAATCTGATCCAGGCGCGTGAGCGTGAAATTTCGCTCGGAGAACATGCGCTTGACGCTTGCTTCCGACATGCGGATGCGCTGGGCGATCTGTGCATACGTCAGACCACGGGCCTTCAACTCGCGCTTGAGCACATCGATCACTTCTGATGCTTGCGCCATCGGTATCCTCCGCCGGTCGCCGCCGACCCTCCGGGCGCCAGTATCGTCGCTTGCTACCCGATGCCGCAACGGCCGCGACCGGCTCTAATGCGGCGCGCGCTGCGGCGCCTGAGCGGCAGCATTGCTGCGCGCCGGGCCGTAGCCCTGGGCGCTTAGGAGCACAAATGCTGAAAGTCGAACGGGACCACCTCACCCAAGCCGCGGACGCCGGCCTTCTCACTCGAGCACAGGAAGAGCCGCTGTGGGACTTCCTGCGCCAGCGCGCAGGCGCGTTGCCGGCTGGCCGCGACAACGGGCCGCGCTTCACGTTCACCAACGTGCTCTATTACCTCGGCGGCATGCTCGCCATCGGCGCGATGTCGGTGTTCATGACGTTGGGGTGGGAAAGCTTTGGTGGTTGGGGGATTTTTTTCATCGCGCTGCTTTACATCGGCATCGCGTTCGCGCTTGCGGGCCGTTTCGAGAGGCAAGGTCTCGTTATCCCGATGGGCATCATGGCGGCGCTGATTGTGGCACTGGTGCCGCTTGCCACCTGGGGCCTGCAACACGCGTTGGGCTTCTGGGCCGACGGAGTGCACGCGCAGAACTATCGCGAGTTCCACATCTTCATTGACTGGCGTTGGACCACACTGGAATTCGCGACGCTGTTCGCGGGCGCGTTGATGCTGTATCGCTACAAGGCACCATTTTTGCTCATGCCGGTCGCAGTTGCGCTCTGGTACATGAGCATGGACCTGGTGCTGCTCTTGCTGCCTCCCGACGTGCGTCCCTGGTCCGACAGCGAGTGGCAGCTGCGCAAATGGTTCTCCGTGTGTTTTGGACTCATCATGGTGTTGATCGCATTCTGGGTCGATCTGCGCTCGCGTTTCACGCGCGACTACGGCTTCTGGCTGTATCTCTTCGGCCTGCTGACCTTCTGGGGTGGCCTCACATCGCTCGGCTCCGGCCAGTTGGCCGGCAAGCTTGTTTATCTCGCCATCAGCCTCGGGCTCATACTGACCGGAGCAGTGCTGGTGCGGCGTACGTTCACCGTGTTCGGGGCCATCGGCGTCGCGAACGTGCTCGGAGATCTTTCCTGGCACATGTTCAGGAACTCATGGTTGTTCCCGCTTGCGCTTACGCTGATCGGACTCGCGATCATCTATGCGGGCATCTGGTGGAGCCGCAATGAAGGGCGCCTTGCCGTCCGGTTGCGATCATCGTTGCCCGCCGATCTGCGCGAGTTGATCGAAAGCCGGCGTGTGATCGCGGGCTGATCGCGGCAAGCACGGGATCGAACTTTCCTGCATGATTGAGGTTGGCACGGGCCGGGCGCGGCCTCGGTGAGAGAGCCCGACGTTCAGGCTTGGTTCAGACGGCCGGCAGAAGATCCGCAAAGGATCAAGAAGGGAGCCTGCGATGGGGCACTTTGCGCGCGAGGCCGCGCTTGTCGCCGCAACACCTGATCGCTCGCTGCGCAAGGTCGCGCGTGCGTTCGTATCGGTGGTAATGCCGGCATTCAACGAAGCCGGCTCGATCGCTGCGACGCTCGAGCCGATCGCACGTTTCCTGCGCGCCAATGCGCGTTCATTCGAGTTGCTGGTCGTGGACGACGGCAGCGTCGACGCAACCGCCGAGACTGCTGCTGCCCTTGCGCCGAACCTGCACGTCACGGTGGTGCAACTGTCCCGCAACTTCGGCC
>DASQAE010000736.1:0-3177 GCA_035635915.1 Burkholderiaceae bacterium
CCAGATCGCCTGGTCGCTCGGATTGGACGCGTGCAAGGTCGCGCCTTCGCCCCACATGACTGTGTTGGCGACCTGCATGTGCAGGCTCTTGGAGTGCACGTACCTGCCCGGCGGGAACACGAGCCATTCTCCCGGTGCAAGCGAATTCAGGGCGCGCTGGATCGCATCGGTGTCGTCGACCGAGTCGTTGCCGATGGCGCCGAAGTCGGCAACGCTGCGAACGCGCGCAGGGCGCGTCGGCACCGCCGGCAAGGCGCTGCATGCGCTGGGTGTTGTTGATTCCGCCGGTGGTGGCGGCGGCGGGTTGCCATCGCTTGGAGGCGGAGCGTCTGACGGCGGAGGCGCTCCGAAGGGAGGAGGCGTTTCCGAGCTGGGGGGATCTGCTACTGCGGTGTCGGGAGAACCGCCGCCACAACTCGCCGTAACGAGCGTCGCGGACAGGCACAAGGAGAACAGCAAGGGATTGAAACGAACCGGCATTGAACCTCTCCAAAATTTGCCGGTTGCTTCATTGTCTTCTTCCTCGGCATGTTAGTTGCCCTTGCGTACAAATTGCTGGCATTTCGTGCCGAAGCGTTTGCCGCAAGAGTTACGTCATTGTCCTAGACGCTTTGAGGTCACATCAACGCGCGATGTTGGGGTTCGCGCCCGGCCAGACGGACGATTGAACGTGCATTTGCAACGAGCGGCCTGCACTTTTTACGGGCTCGCCGCACTGCCGCCGGCACCACGATCACGCGCCCTTGCGCCCCACTTTTTCCTCACACACGCAGGTCACTGCGCACGCGGATTGCCGTAGAGGATGGGCAGTGCTGATTCAGCACGCTCTCGTTTGTACTGACCACAGGATTCTTGTAGCCATGCACGCGTCCGCGCCGCTGACAACACCTTCTTTTGTTCCAGCATCGATTGCGTATCGACCATTCGCGCGCGTAAGCGCGCTCGTGCTGCTGATTCTCAGCGCACCGCTGCTGCTACTCATCGCGTGGCTGGTGTGGCTTGAAGACGGTGGCGGGCCACTGTTCGCGCACTATCGGATCGGTCGCAACGGGCGCCCGTTTCGTTGCTACAAGTTCCGCACGATGGTGGTCGATGCGGACGTGGTACTGCGCGAATTGCTCGCCAGCGATCCGCACTTGCGTGCGCAATGGGAACGCGATCAAAAACTCGAGCACGATCCTCGCATCACCCGCATCGGCCGGTTCCTGCGTCGGACAAGCCTGGATGAATTGCCGCAGCTCTACAACATCTGTCGCGGCGAGATGGCCTTCGTCGGCCCGCGTCCGATCGTGGTTCAGGAACTGATTCGTTATGGCGTGTGGAAGCGACACTACCTTTCAGTGCCGCCGGGGCTGACCGGCCTCTGGCAGGTGAGCGGGCGCAACGACGTCAGCTACGACCAGCGCGTCGCGCTGGACCGCGACTACGTCGAACAGCGTTCCTGGCTACTCGATGTGCTCATCGTGGTTCGGACGTTCAAGGCGATCGCGCGCCGCCACGGCGCGCGCTGATCGCTGCCACGGCGGTTCCTTTACCAGGCGTCTCTCATGATTCGTGTAGTCATCAACGGCCGCTTTCTCGCGCAGGTGCAGACCGGCGTGCAACGCTACGCTCGCGAAACGTTGCTTGCCCTGGACGCGTTGCTGGCGCAACGCGCCGACCTGACGCAGCAGTTGCGTTGCGAACTGGCCGTGCCCGCGGACGCGCAAGCGGTGCCGGTGCTGCAGAAGATCAGCGTGCATACGTTGCCGTTCCTGCGCGGTCATGCATGGGAGCAGACTTCGCTTGCCTGGTTCGCACGTGACGCGTTCCTGGTCAATTTCGGTCATTCGGGGCCATTCCTCAAACGGCGCCAGATGATCACCATGCACGACGCCGCGATCGCCGTGCTGCCGGACACGTTCTCGCGCCGCTATCGCGCCCTGCATCACCTGCTGCTCTGGTCGCTCAAGAGCCGCGTGCAGGTGGTGATGACCGTGTCGGAGTTCTCGCGCCGGGAATTGGGCCACCACTTCGGCATGGCGCGCGAAGTCGTGGTCGGGCATTGCGGCTGGGAGCACGCGCGCCCCAGCGCCGACAGCCTCGCGACGCTGCAGGAGTTTGGACTCGAACCCGGCCGCTACGTATTGGCGGTTGGCAGCATCAAGCCGAACAAGAACTTCGCGCTGCTGGGACGTGCCCTGCGCCTGCTGGGTGATTTCGCGCTGCCCGTGGCGGTGGCCGGGGCCCGTGATGCGAGCGTGTTCCAGGCGGCGGAGCCGCCTCCCGGTGACCTGCGGCTGCTGGGTTACGTCTCGGATCGCGCGCTTGCGGATCTCTATCGCCACGCTGCGTGTTTTGTCCTCCCGTCGCTGTACGAGGGCTTCGGCTTGCCGGCGCTCGAGGCGATGGCGAACGGTTGTCCGGTGCTCGCCGCACGCGCGGGTTCCGTTCCGGAAGTATGCGGCGACGCCGCGCTGTATTTCGATCCGTACAACCCGGCCTCGCTTGCGCGCGTTTTGCGCGAGATCGCGAACCGGCCTGCACTACGTGAAGAACTCCGGGTCAAAGCTCAACGCCGTCTCGATCGCTATACGTGGCGAAGCAATGCCGAGATCGTCGCGACACAACTTATGTGCCATGCGCCGCGCGCACAAACGAGTTTCGCCGGCGTGGTTGCCGTCGCACGCCGCATCGAGCCGTACGAGCCATAACCCACACATCGATGCAAGCAACGATTGAACACGTCGCCCATGTAACCGAATGCCTTGCCGGCGGCACGCTCACCGTGCTGCGCCAGATGACGGCGGAGCTGGCGCGCTCGCACGTGCGCCAAACGTTGATCTTCAGCCGGCGTCCGGATTCTCCGCGCGATGTCGCAGCGCTGTTCCCGGATGCGGTGCGGCTGATCGAAGTACGTCCCGCGCGCGGCACGCATATCGACTTCATCGGCGATCTGGTGCGCGCGCTGCGCACGCTGCTGGCCGCCGATCCACCCGGCATCGTTCATCTGCATTCGTCGAAAGCCGGTTTCGTGGGCCGACTGGTGCTGCGCGCACTCGATGCTCGCAACGGCGCACGCACGCGCATCCTGTACTCGCCCCATGGGTTGGCGTTTCTCAATCCGCAGCGCCCATGGTCGAGCCTGGCGTACTGGCTGCTCGAACGTTTTGCGGGCCTTGTCGACAGTCAGCCGGT
>DASQAE010000737.1:0-3920 GCA_035635915.1 Burkholderiaceae bacterium
ACCGGTCAACCGGCGCGCCAAGCTCTGGGAACAGTTCGGTGACCAGTACGCCGAGATATTGCGCGAGGTCGAGGACGACTTCGATTCGTTGTTCGGCAAGGCTTTCCTGCAGGCCTATGAGGCGCAACTTGCGGAGCTGGCGCGCGCGCCGAACGCCGACGACGAAAGCCAGGCTTAGGTGCCGCGCAGTGCGGCGCGCACGCCATTGGCGGCGATGCGCTCGAGTTGGCGCACTACCGCATCCTGCGCGAGCTTGTCGTTACGCAACTCGCCGAACACCGTTTCGAGGGCGAAAAAGCGTTCGACAGAGGCGCGTGGATCCGTGCGCCACGCTGTCGCGAGTTCCGTGAGCGGCGCGGCCAGTGGATCGTCGATCGGGTAGGTGCTGCCGCTTTCATCGCGCCCTGCGAGATATCGGATCCATCCCGCAACCACCACGGCAATGCATTCGATACCTTCGCCGCGCGCGCGCCGCTCAAACATCACGGGCACGTGGCGTTGGGCGAGTTTGGCAGACGTATCCATCGCGACCTGCTGCGTGCCGTGGCCCAGCGCAGCGTTGCCAAAGCGCGGCCACAACCGAGCCTGGTACGCGACCGGATCGAGCGCCGGCGCGCGCATCAGCGTGGGTGCGAGCTCCTCGGTCATCAGACGGCGAACGAATGCGGCGATATCCGGGTCGGTCGCAGCTTGTGCAATGGTTGCGTGCCCGAGGAGCACGCCAAAACAAGCGAATGCCGTGTGCGCGGCGTTGAGCAGACGCAGCTTTGCGTCCTCGAACGGACGCACGTCAGCGACAAACTGTGCGCCGGCGATTTCCCATTCCGGCCGCGCGCCGGCGAAGTCCTCGATCACCCATTGTGTGAACGGCTCGCAGCGCACCGGCAATTCGTCCACGTAACCATGCGCCGCCTGCGCATCGAGGCGATCCTGCGCGATCGTGCGCGGCACGATGCGATCGACCATGGTGTTGGGAAACGCGACCGCGTCTGCGAGCCAGCTTGCCACATGCGGGAACGTGCGTTGCGCATAGTCCAGCACCAGGCGTCGCAACGTGTGGCCGTTGTCGCGCAGGTTGTCGCACGCGAGCACCGCGTAGGGCGGGACTTGAGCCTGGCGGCGCGCCACCAGCGTCGCGGTCAACCAGCCGACCGCGCTGCCCGGCGCATGCGGATTCTGCAGATCGGCCTCGATGGCCGGGGCATGTACGTCGAGATGACCATCGGCGCCAATGCCGTACGCCTTTTCGGTGATGGTTAGCGTCACGAGCGCGACCGACGGCGCGCAAAGGGCGCGTTGCAGACCCTCTCTTTTGCCCGACGCCGCAAGCACCTGGGTGAGCGCGCCGATCACTTGCGCCGACAGTTTGTCGTTATCGCGCTCGAGCAGCGTGTAGAGACCGTCCTGCGGCGCGAGTGCGTCGCGTACATCGGAATGCCGCAAGCTGACGCCGGTGATGCCCCAGCGCCGGTCGCCGGACGCAAGGACCGCGTCCGTGTACGTGGCGACGTGCGCGCGAAAGAAGGCCCCGGCTCCGAGGTGGACGATGCCGTTAGCAAGCCCTGCCCGCTCGTAGGGGCGCGCATGTCCCGCGAGCACCAACGCAGGCCACGCTGCAGCGTTGAGTCTCTTAGGAACTCCAACAGGCAGCGGGGCCATTCGCCTTCAGCGCTTGAATGCCACGACCTTCTGCGTCTGTTCTCCCAGCCCCTCGATACCGAGTCGCATCACGTCACCGCGCTTGAGGTAAACGGGTTCCGGCTTCATGCCGAGCCCGACTCCGGGTGGCGTGCCCGTGGTGATCACATCGCCCGGCAGGAGCGTCATGAATTCGCTGAGGTAACTGACGATGGTCGCGACGTTGAAGATCATCGTCTTCGTATTACCGGTCTGCGTGCGCTTGCCGTTCAGATCGAGCCACAGGCCGAGCTTCTGCACGTTGGCGATCTCATCGCGTGTGACCAGCCACGGACCCATCGGACCGAACGTGTCGCAGCCCTTGCCCTTGTCCCACTGCGGGCCACGTTCGAGCTGGAATTCTCGTTCGCTGACATCGTTGACGACGCAATAACCTGCCACGTGGTCAAGCGCTTCACGCTTCTTGATGTAGCGCGCGCGGGCGCCGATCACCACGCCAAGCTCCACTTCCCAGTCGGTCTTTTTTGATCCCTTCGGCAGCATGACCGGATCATCCGGTCCCTGGATGCAAGTCACTGCCTTCATGAAGACGACGGGTTCCTTCGGGATCGGCGCGCCGGATTCGACGGCATGGTCGCGATAGTTCAGCCCGATCGCGATGAACTTGCCGACGCCGGCCACCGGCGCGCCGAACCGTGGCGATCCCTTTACCGCCGGCAAACGTTTGGTATCAACCTTGCGCAGGCGCGCCAGCGACGCATCGCTCAACTGCTCCGGGCCAATGTCGGCGACGATCTTGCTCAGGTCGCGCAGCGCGCCGCCTGCATCGATGAGGCCGGGTTTTTCCTTGCCGGCAGCTCCGAACCGCACCAGTTTCATTGCGACCTTTCCTGGGGGAAAAGCTAGATGGTTATCCCGCCGTCGATGATGAACGCCTGACCGGTGGCAAAGGCGGATTCATCGCTGGCGAGGTAAACGATGAGCGGCGCGATCTCTTCCGCTTTCGCCAACCGCCCCATCGGCTGGCGCGCGATAAAGCTGTTGCGCGCCGCGACCGGATCGGCGTTGGCATTGATGCGATCGGCCAGCGACGGCGTATCCACCGTGCCGGGACAGAGCGCGTTGCAACGCACGCCCTGTGCCACATAGTCGATCGCGACGGCCTTGGTGAGGCCGATTACTGCGGCCTTCGACGCGCCATAGACGAAACGATTCGGGATGCCCTTCAGACTGGACGCGACCGACGCCATGTTGATGATCGATCCGCCCCCGCCTGCAATCATCTTCGGCAGCGCGGCGCGAATGGTCCAGAACTGCGAGCGCACGTTGAGGTTGAAGCTGAAGTCCCAGTCGCGATCCTCGGTCTGCAGGATCGTGCCGTTGAACACAAAACCGGCGCAGTTGAAGAGCACGGACAACGACGCCATTGCGCCCACGGTGTGTTCGATCGCTGCACGATCGAGCACATCGAGCACCTCGGTGCGCACGTTTGCGACCCCTTTGTAGGCCGCGAGCAACTCGGGCTTTACGTCGGTCGCCAGCACCTGTGCGCCTTCGGCCGCCATCGCCAGCACCGCTGCGCGTCCGATGCCCTGGCCAGCGGCGGTCACGAGTGCATGTTTTCCCTGCAATCGCATCCTCTAACTCCCGTCGGAGACGGTCAGGCAGGCCTTTTGTCGCTGGCTGATCACGTCCCAGTTCCATTCGATGCCGAGACCGATACTGCTCGGCGCGAGTGCGTAGCCGTCTTCGATCTGCACACGACTATGCGTGATGTCGTCGAGTTGAGGAATGAATTCGACCCAGCGCGCATTCGGCACGCCGGCACACAGGCCGACGTGCAATTCCATTAGGAAATGCGGGCAGATGGGAACGTTGAAAGTTTCTGCCAGGTGCGCGACCTTGAGCCATGGCGTGATACCGCCGATGCGCGCAACGTCGGCTTGCACGATCGAGCATGCGCCGCGCGCCAGGTACTCGCGAAACTGTGCCGGGTGGTACAACGATTCGCCGACCGCGATCGGAATCGCGGTCGAACGCGCGAGGTCAACATGACCCTCGATGTCCTCGGCAGGCAGCGGCTCTTCGAGCCATGCCAGCCCAAGCGGCGCGAAACCGGCTGCGCGGCGCCGCGCCTCGTCACGCGTGAATCCCTGGTTGGCATCGGTCATCAGTTCGAAACCGCTGCCTACTGCGTCACGGACCGCGGCGAGGCGCGCAACGTCGTCGCTCACGTGCGGCCGGCCCAACTTGATCTTTGCGCCGCGAAACCCTGCGGCCTG